>JAHCLG010000028.1 GCA_026125385.1 Legionellales bacterium | reverse complement strand
AAACTCCACCAGGGGTTAACTTTTTTAATCAAGCTTTTTTGCGAAAATGGTTTACTGTTAGATAAGGGATCGACACTGGACATGTATTATTTTCCCCGCAGAATATATCAATATGCCTCAAAGATTATTTAACAGGAGTTTCGCACCTTCAGTGCGCTACTCCTTCCTGGATTGATTTCGCCTGTGCAAGCTGTGCTCGCACGGACGGCGATTTAAGGGGAGAATCCCATTTCTCCCCTTAAAAATCCCCATCGGGATAAGTGGGAGTTTCGCACCAGTGAGAAACTCCTGTTAAATTATAGTCGAGATATTTTATATCAGGAATTCTCGGTGAAGCGACTCTACCCAAAGCTGATCCCCGATAATATATCAAAGTATTGATTTAAGAGCATAATCTACTTGAGCTTATCCTAAATTCAAAGCGTATGGGTTGCGCGCTCGGCTTTTTCGGAACCTGCTAAAATTGTTTCAATTTTTTTCATTAATTTACCCGTTTTATCCTCCACAATTTGCACCCCAACTCCCGCAGCTCGACCACCTTGCGCGCCACGTGGTGTTATCCAAATGACTCTGCCGATAAATTGAATTTTTTCCGTTTCTTCCATAAATTGAATGACCACTGAAATTTCATCACTTAATTTAAATTCTTGACTGGTAGCGATAAATAAGGCTCCGCCTTTAATAAAAGGCATGAAGGCTGCGTATAAGGCGGCTTTATCTTTGATATTGAGTGCGAGTGTTGCTTCTTTTTCACTATTAGGAGTTGACATGCGAATTTCCTTCAAAACATTGCATCCAGTTTAACATGAGATGTTCTAGTAACAAATCTTCATTTAAATGCACTTGCTGTTTTAACGCGCCATTTATGCGTAATAATTCATCGTAGAATCGATAAAGATAATCGAGTTTTACGGCAGCGCAAGCACCACAAAATTGCTGATCATTAGGCGATGTGGTTGGTTTTATCTTTAATTTAAAACGAATTAATACACTTACCCACTGTTGTAAAAGATTTAATACACAATCGAGGGTGAATAAGTCCTGCAATTTTGGCCATTTCCCCCACTGATTGTGATCTCCCTGCGCTAAATGTATTAAATGGCGTTGAAAATTTTTCACTGTCTCTTCCAAACCGGCTTTTGCGTATTCAAGCGCTAAAAATAGCGATCCTTGAACATAGGGCAAGAGTGCTAAGGTCGTGTGTAATTGTTCAGGATAATTTTTTTCAAGCCATGCTTGTGCTTCTGCTAGGGTTGGAGTCAATTGATGAAAAATTTGTACGCGGCTTAAAATCGTTGCCGGTAATAAATCCATTTTATTAGAAATTAAAATTAATACACTGTTTTCACCAGGTTCTTCTAACGTTTTTAATAAGGCATTGCTTGCCGAACGATTCATGGCATGTGCCGGTGAAATAATGGCAACACGATAGCCACCGTGTTGTGATTTTTGTTGTAAGTCAACACACAGTTCGCGAATATCATCCACTTTTATTGCCTGTTGATCGGATTTATGCGCCAGTAATTTAACATCGGGATGATGATGAATGCTAATCCAATGGCATACGTCACAGCGCTGACATGGCGCTTGCGGATGCGCGCAGCATAATAATTTTGCCAGTTCTTGCGCTAATTCTAGTTGGCCACAATGAGACGTGCCTGAAATTAATAGGGCATGTGGCAATCGTTGCTGTTGTTTAGCTTGCAACAAGCGATCCCAAAGTGATTGTTGCCATGGAAATGGTGCGTATTGCATGGAAATTACCATTGAAATAAGGGCGTGAGTGCCTGAAGAATTTGTCGATTAACTTCTTCACAACTACAATTAGCATTAATAATACAATAACGTTCTGGATATTGTTGAGCACGCAATAAATAAGTGGCGCGAATAGCTGCAAAAAATTCATTTTTTTCTTGTTCGATGCGATCTTTTTTACCTTGTAATCGTTTTAAGGCAATGTCGACATCGGCATCAAATAATAAAGTTAAATTCGGTCGGAGTTCTCCTTGCACCCAGGTTTCTAGTTGCGCAATGCGTGCAATATCCACTCCTCTGCCGCCACCTTGATACGCGTAACTGGCATCGGTAAAGCGATCACAAATCACGGTTTCGCCGCGCAATAAGGCGGGTTTGATGAGACTTACTAAATGTTGGTTACGGCTGGCAAATAATAATAAAAGTTCCGTATCCGCATGCATGGTTTCTGGATAATCTTGGAGTAACACTTGACGAATTGCTTCTGCAATCGGGGTGCCTCCTGGTTCACGTGTATTAAGGTGAACGATTTTTTTTTCCGTTAATAGTTGATGAATAAATTGCGCAGCAGTCGATTTTCCAACGCCTTCAATGCCTTCTAGCGTAATAAAAAAACCGGGTTGAGTCATGATGTTTTCCTCACGAAAGGATAGTCTACGCGATTAAAATATCGCGGGGCAAAGCCACTGGAAATAACGTTTAATTCGCATAATGGCCAATGATGAATGTGCCTTAAGGCATGGCCTTCTTGCCAGGGATTTTCACAGCCATCAATTAAAAAGCTCTGCGATTTCAAATCAGGTTGCTTGTCGTGCAATGGATTAATTGGAGATGAATTTTTGCGATTTTTTAATTGTCGTAAATAGTTGGCAACCGCTTGATTATGTTCTGCTAAGGTGTCTGAAAAAACATGACCACCTCGGCCATCGGCCACAAAATACAAGGCATTACTGGAATCCGGGTGCATGACAGCCTGAATTGAGCTTAAACTGGGTAAGGCAATTGGGCTTGGTGGTAGTCCTGGATGAAGGTAAGTATTATAGGGAGTGTCTTTGCGTAAATCCGCGCGAGTAATATTACCCGTATAATCCTTTCCTAAGCCATAAATCACCGTAGGATCAAATTGCAATAACATTTTTTTTTGCAACCGACGAATCAATACTCCAGCGACTTTAGGTCGCTCGGCAATAAGTGCGGTTTCTTTTTCCACTAAAGATGCTGCAATTAACGCTTGATACGGCGTGGTAAACGGTAAATTATCGCTACGTTGTTGCCAGGCCGTGAGTAAATGCTTTTGCATGAGTTGGTAGGCTATTTTTAATAGATGAACATCAGTGGTTCCTCGAGGGAAATGATAGGTATCAGGATAAAATAAACCTTCAAGGTGAGTTTCTGGAATGCCTAAAAGCATAATGATTTCTTGCGGCGATTTACCGCGTAATTCATGAGTTAAATCGGGATTGGCGTTAATCGCTTGCAGGGCTTCTTTAAATGTCCACCCCTCAATAAGGGTAATGCGTGATTGGCGAGTTTTGCCACTGACAATGGCATCCAACAATTCAAGGGGTGTGAGAGGTCCTTTAAATTCATAAAAACCGGCTTGTAATTTATTAGCTTGTTGTTTTAATTGCGTCATTAAAATAAATAATCGAGGATGGGGCATTTTCCCCGCGCGGTGTAAATCCCAGGCTAAATTCATTAAGCCACTGCCAGGTTTTAAGGTATAAATGAAGGTTTCATCTTTTTTAATAATTGGGGTTTCTAAAAAATGTATCCAGGTAAATAGACCATAGGCAAAACATGACATTATTACAAAAATAGTGATTAAACGTAACACATGCCAACTTAAACGTAATTTTCGTTGTTGAGTCACGCGACCGACCATCCCTATATTGTTAAAAACGAAAGCACAACGCTATGAGGCGTATTGAGAATTATACGTGGGTTTACCTTTAACCCTATAATGATTTAAAGATCAAACACCCATTAGTACCACCAAAACCAAAAGAATTCGATAAACTTATGTTAATTCGACTTTCTTGAGCTTGATGTGGAACTAAATTATAACCATTCACTGCTTCATCGGGGTTATCGAGATTAATGGTGGCTGGCGCTACTTGATCACGCAAGGCCAATATGGAAAAAATAGCTTCAATCGCACCCGCCGCACCGAGTAAATGCCCTGTCATGGATTTGGTAGAACTAATGGGGATTTGTTTAGCGTGTTCGCCAAACACATTACCGATAGCAACCAATTCTTGAGTGTCACCTGCTGGAGTGGATGTGGCATGCGCATTGATATAATCCACGGCATCGGCGCTTAAGCCGGCATCTTTTAATGCGTTACTCATCGCATGTTCTGCGCCAATTCCTTCGGGTAGAGTCATGTGATAGGCATCAGCACTCATACCAAAACCAACGAGTTCCGCATATATCTTGGCACCACGTTTTTTGGCGTGTTCGTATTCTTCTAGCACTAAGGTTGCTGCACCATCGCCTAATACAAATCCATCGCGATCGCTATCCCAAGGACGACTGGCTTTCGTGGGCTCTTCGTTGCGTTTGGATAACGCCCGCATAGCACTAAATCCGACTAACCCAAGTGAACAAGTCGCCATTTCAGAACCACCAGCCACCATCACATCGGCATCGTTATAGGCAATTAATCGCGCTGCCATACCAATGTTATGTGTTCCTGTGGTGCAAGCTGTTACGATGGCTAGATTGGGGCCTTTTAAACCGTACTCGATGGAAATATGACCCGCGAGCATGTTAATGATAACGCCCGGAATAAACATTGGCGAAAACCGTCGAGGCGGATTTTCTCTTAAAAAATCTTGTGAATATTGAATGAGGGGTAATCCGCCAATTCCAGAACCTAAGGCAACGCCGTAGCGATGCGCATTTTCAGGATGAGGGGTAATCCCTGCATCTTTGATTGCTTGGATGGATGCGGCTAACCCATATTGAATAAATAAATCAGTTTTACGAACGAGTTTAGCTGGGATATCGTGAGCAATCGGATCGAAGTTTTTAACAGAAGCACTGATTTTGCAGGTGTTATCTTCAATACCTTCGCACTCTGCCAGAGCAACCCCACATTGACTAGCTAAGACATTTTGCCAAGTTTCATCAACCGACAATCCTAGCGGAGAAACTGCTCCTAAACCAGTGATTACGACTCTTCGTTTGCTCACGCACCCCTCCAAATAAACTAAAGAGCGAATCGTTTATTCGCTCCTGTCGAGATTGTAATGATTATTTTTCCATATGTGCTTCAATGTAATTGATGGCATCTTGAATGGTCGCGATTTTTTCAGCTTCTTCATCGGGAATTTCAGTTTCGAATTCTTCTTCCAATGCCATGACCAATTCAACGGTATCGAGCGAGTCTGCGCCAAGATCATCCACAAATGAAGCATCGTTTTTAACTTCATCTTCTTTCACACCCAATTGTTCAATAACGATTTTCTTAACGCGTTCTTCTACAGTACTCATATTGAAATTATTCCTCTTAGTTAACAGAAATTAGTTACACTGCGGTGGCTTAGTTTAGACAAAACAACTAAAGTTGCAAGTTATTTACGAAAAATTTTCACGATTAAATCCCCATGTGCAGCGAAAAATTAGCTCATATACATACCGCCATTTATATTCAGGGTTTCACCCGTGATATAGCTGGCCAATGGACTGGCTAAAAAGACGACTCCCGCCGCAATTTCTGCAGGACTTCCCATTCTGCCTACAGGAATGTGCTCCAGAATCTGTTGACGTTGATTGGCGTTGAGCTCGGCTGTCATATCGGTTTCAATCATCCCTGGCGCCACGACATTGACCGTGATATTGCGACTAGCAACTTCCATGGCTAAGGATTTACTAAAACCAATTAAACCCGCTTTCGCTGCAGCATAATTGGTTTGCCCAGGATTTCCAGAAAGCCCAACGACCGAACTAATTGAAATAATTCTGCCAAAGCGTGCTTTGATCATATTTTTTAAGCAGTGTTTGCTTAGGCGAAAAATTGCATTTAAATTGGTTTCAATAACGTTATACCATTGCTCGTCTTTCATGCGCAAAAATAAATTATCATCGGTAATTCCGGCATTATTCACTAAGATTTCAACATGGCCAAAGCGCTCTTGAATGGATGAAAGTGCGGCATTCACCGAATTTTCTTGGGTGACGTCTAGGATAACTCCACCACCCTTGACATTAAAATGCCGTAATTGTGCTTCAATCTTTTCCACTCCAGCTTGACTGGTCGCACTGCCAATCACAGTGGCGCCTGCTTGGCCTAATTGAGTTAAAATTTCTGCACCAATCCCCCGACTGGCGCCAGTCACTAACGCAATTTTATTTTCCAAACTTAGCATAAATTTTTCCTTACCTTATCGTTTGATGAATTTTTCTAAACTATTGAGATCGCCAATGGCCAACGCCTCTAATTCTGGGCAAATGCGCTTATTTAATTTCGTGAGAATTTTTCCAGGGCCACATTCAATCACCAGCGTTAGCTGTAGCGCTTGCATTTTTTGAATGGTTTCCACCCAACGCACCGGGTAAGCGATTTGTTTGATTAAGGCTTTTTTGATGACGGTTGGATCTGAGGTTTCGATAACATCGGTATTGTTAATGATAGGAATAGCCGCGGGATTAAAGACTACTTCGTCTAAGGCTTTGGCGAGCTGGGGCATGGCTTTTTCCATCAGCGGACAATGAGCAGGTACACTCACAGCAATGCGTTTAGCCATGCGCGCGCCTTGCGCCTCGGCGAGTGTAATCGCGCGATCCACTGCCGTACTGGCGCCCGCAATCACGATTTGTCCTAAAGCATTATAATTAGCGGGGGCAACAATACCCTGCTCACTCGCTTGCTGACACACTTTTCGCACCGCTTCGTCTTCTAAGCCCACAATAGCCGCCATCGCACCTTCTCCGAGTGGGACGGCCGCTTGCATAAATTGCGCGCGTTGCTGCACTATTTTTAGCGCATCGGCAAAGCTTAAAACGCCGGCACACACCAACGCTGCGTATTCTCCTAAACTGTGTCCAGCAACCACGGCAGGCGTCATCGCAATCACGTCTTGCCAGACTCCGAAAACCGCAATATCCGCAGCGAGCATAATCGGTTGCGTATACTCCGTTTGATTTAATTGCTCTTCAGGTCCTTGTGATATCAACTGCCAAACATCGTAACCTAAGACGCGACTGGCTTCTTGCATGACTTCTTTTACCCTGTCATAGCGCTGATATAAATCGTCTAGCATTCCCAACGATTGAGAACCTTGACCCGGAAAAACCAGTGCAAAAGGAGATGATAATGTCATTGTTTAAAACCTTATTAAGGTAGAACCCCAAGTAAAACCCGCACCAAAACTTTCAAGCAATAATAATTGCCCACGCTGGATGCGCCCATCTTTCACTGCTTCATTCAACGCCAAAGGCACTGAAGCGCTGGAGGTATTACCGTGGTATTCAATGGTTAAAATAACTTTAGTTAATGGCAAATTTAATTTTTTTGCCATGGCTTGAATAATTCGAATATTCGCTTGATGAGGAATCAGCCAATCAATCTCGTGTTGCTGAATATTATTTTTTAACAGCGTTTCTTCAATCACATCGCCTAAGCGTTTTACTGCCAGTTTAAATACGTCGTTGCCCTGCATTACCAAATAAGGTGATTGTGTTGGCAATGCTGGCGCATTGCACTGAGGATTTGTAGTATAAAGTTTATTTTCACCGAATCCATCGGCGTGAATATGCGTCGATAAAATCCCGGGTTTATCACTGCGTTGTAATATTACTGCACCAGCGCCGTCTCCAAATAATATACACGTTGATCGATCGTGCCAATTAACAAGACGTGACATAATTTCCGCACCTACTACTAACACGGTGCGCGCTTGTTCACCGCGAATAAAATTATCCGCAATCGCTAAAGCGTAATTAAAACCCGCACAGGCAGCATTAATATCAAACGCCGGACAACCGCTTATTCCTAATTTTTTTTGGACTAAACAGGCCGTGCTCGGAAATACTTTTTCGCCCGTAGTGCTAGCTACAATAATTAAATCAATTTGCGAGGCGGAAATATTGGCATTAAGGATAGCTTCTTGGCTGGCATAATACGCTAAATCACTGACATTTTCGCTGGGAGAGGCAATGTGTCTTTCACGAATTCCGGTACGTTCGCGGATCCATTCGTCGGAGGTATCCACTAATCTCGCAATATCGTGATTAGTCCGTATTTCCTCGGGTAAATAACCTCCTGTTCCAAGAATTGTTGAACTTATCACCGCAGTTACCTCACCATAAAATTTAGACGTTGGGTTGCAAAATAGAAGCGACCCGATCTTCAATCAGGAGGGGAATATTTTTTTCGGCTTCCGCGATGGCCACTAAAATCGCATTAGCAAACGAATGTGATTTTGCACTGCCGTGGCTTTTAATCACAATCCCGCGCAATCCGACTAAACTTGCGCCATTGTAACGATCCGGATCCATGCGTTTTTTAATTTTACGTAACACACTTAACGCCATAATTCCCGCTAATTTGGCATAAATGCCGCGATGAAACGCTTCATGTAAAAAATGTCCAACGGTTTTTGCAGTGCCTTCAATGACTTTTAGCGCAACATTACCCACAAAACCATCACACACAATCACATCGACACCCGCACTATACATTTTATCGCCCTCAACGTAGCCAACGTAATTAATCGCGGAATTATTTTTTAATAATTGATTAGTCGCTTTTACAAGTTCATTACCTTTAATATCCTCTTCGCCAATATTGAGTAACGCCACTTTGGGCGCAGCGAGATTATCAACCGCTTGTGCAACCACCGATCCCATCACTGCGAAATTGGCCAAATGTTCCGGCTCGGAATCAACATTCGCGCCCAAATCTAAAATACGCACGCAACGGTTAGGATCGAGTGTGGGTAGCATGCGCATAATCCCAGGTCGATCGATCCCTGGAATAGTTTTTAAGACAAAACGTGCGGTGGCGAGTAATGCACCCGTATTGCCAGCACTCACACAGGCTTGCGCGATACCTTCCTTCACGAGATTCAAGGCCACACGCATGGAAGAATCTTTTTTATTACGCAAGGCGAGTAATGGAGATTCCGCCATCCCCACTTTTTCAGAAGCATGTTTGATTTGCAGACGTTCAGTTTGCTTGACGCGATGTTTGATTAATTGTTTATTGAGGATATAAGAATCCCCCACCAAAATCAGCTTAACTGTTGGATCGAGTTTTAAGACTTCCAGCGCTGCTGGCACGACAACTCGCGTGCCATAATCGCCGCCCATTGCATCAATTGCGATGGTGAATGGAGTCAAATGAGTTATTCCTCAGTAGTTTCTTCATCGAGATCGAAGGCTTCAGTTTCTACGACTTGACGACCACGATAATATCCATCTGGGGTAACATGATGACGACGGTGAGTTTCACCGGTATGAGAATCGACTGATAACGTATCAGAAGATAAACCATCATGCGCGCGACGCATACCGCGTTTTGAACGTGTTTTACGATTTTGTTGAACGGCCATTGAAATCTACTCCTACATTTTCCACTGCCAGCATTTCTGCTAATTCTGCAAAGACCTTACGATGATTCGAGGGTTGCATGAATGTCACAGAATCCTGGCCACTTTGTGCCTGCTGAAGGCAATCATCAGCATGCATTGCAAACATGGGCAAACTCACCATACATTCATCTTCCACCATATTCCAAAGATTGATGGTATCACCTTGAGGAATGACGAGCGCATCCATTTTTTCAGGGACAGCGCTTAAGTCTTGCATACTTTCCACGAAATTCAGTGAAAAATCTGCCTCAATTGATTTTTTAAACGGCATGAGGCAGCGCTGGCAAATAAGTTCTACCACGCTTACCACATGACCTTTTATATAATTCAATCCGGTTCTATCGATCCCAGTTTCAATTGTCACTGTGATATCGCCGCTTGAATCGTTTAAAAGATCCATTAATCTTGCCATGGATTGTTGCTTGATTACGCCATGAAAAACAGTGTGTTCTTTGGCACAAGCAAACGGATCGATGGTTTCTGGTATCATTGAGTCTGACATGTGGCGGGGATTCTAGCTGGATGTCAGTAAACTGTCAAAAAAATTGATCACAATGGCCGGGAGAAATTGCAGTTCACCACCAAATCCGTTACCTTTCTGTTTTTATTATTTAACCTTCGCGATAGCCCATCACCATGAATTATCGACATATCTATCATGCCGGCAATTTTGCCGATGTTTTTAAACATGCTATTACCGTCACACTATTAGAAGCACTGACGGTAAAGCCCAAACCATTGGTATATATCGATACTCATGCCGGTATCGGTGGCTATGATTTAACGCAAGAAGAAGCCTTGCGCTCGCAGGAATATCAACAGGGTATTGTGAAATTGCTAAATGAGCCTACAGTTATCCCCGAACTTTTTTCGTATTTAACGTTGATACGAAAGTATTCTATTGCTCCAGAATTATCATTTTATCCAGGTTCTCCTGTAGTAGCTCAAGCGTTTTTACGTGAAATCGATCGGATGATTTTAAACGAATTCCATCCTGAAGATTATAAGCAACTCAAAAAAAACGTGGGAAATAGGGGCAATATTCATTGCCATCAACGGGATGCGTATGAATTTTTACCAGCGATATTACCGCCCAATCCTGCGCGCGCTTTAATTTTAATCGATCCGCCCTATGAAAAAATCAGTGAATTCGATGATTTATTTTTCTTAGTCAAAAAATCTCTGACTAAATTTGCTCATGGGATTTATGCGATTTGGTACCCTATTGTCGATGAACGTCATCACGCATTTATCAGCCGTTTATTGCAATCACTGCACACACCCACTTTGCACGCGTGGTTGACTCGCACCTCAATACAACCTGAACGGCAGGGTTTAATCGGTACGGGCATGATCATCATTAATCCCCCCTGGCAAATTGAACATAAAATCATGCCTATCACCGAATTTTTAGGCCATTTATTTAAACTCGATGCTAAGGCCCGTTTTCACGTTGAAAGTTTTAATAAATAAGATTCCAGTGCCATTAAATCGTTACAACAAAATGTCGCACCGGCTTCCAACAGTGCCTGCTCAGAATGACGATCGGTCATCATCCCAATGCCAACAATATTGGCATTAACAGCCATTTGCATATCGTAAATGGAATCACCAATCATCACCGCGCCCTGAGGTTCCACGTCGCAAAACACCAAGATTTCCTCAATCATTTGCGGATAAGGTTTGGGAAGCGATTCATCCGCACAGCGAGTGATAGTGAATAACGCTTGCAACTCGGTTGCACGCAAGGCTAAATCTAAGCCTACACGTGTTTTTCCTGTGGCCACGGCTAATAAATAACCGGCTTGATGTAAATTCCGTAATATTTTTTCTGCGTGAGGAAATAATAAATTGTGTCCTGGATGATAAGAATATCTTGAATCGGCAAGCGTATCTTCCCAATCGAAAATTAATAATTGATACGGTCTCATTACTCCAACCTGCTTAAACATTGAGTTAATTCATCCGCTAAAGGGGCTGTTAACGTCATTAGCGCCGCTGTTTTCGGATGAGTAAAGGTTAACTGTTCTGCATGTAAAAATAAACGATGTAGCCCATACGTTTTCATCTCGCGATTAAACGCTTTATCGCCGTATTTATCGTCGCCCGCTAAAGGAAAACCGATGTGCGTTGCATGAACCCGAATTTGGTGGGTGCGTCCGGTGTGTAAGCGAACGGTTAATAAACTGGCGAGTTTAAATAATTGCTTAGGAATAAAATCCGTGCACGAGGGTTTACCGTCTGCGGCTATTATCACCATGCGTTCACCCGATTGTAAGGTATTTTTTCGCAAGGGAACATTCACTTGTCGTTTACCCTCTAGCCAACGCCCTTTTACCAACGCTGAATATTCTTTATTAATTTTGTTGGTCACAAATTGTTGCTGTAAAAATAACAGTGACGAACGTTTTTTAGCAATTAATAAGATCCCTGAAGTATCACGATCGAGGCGATGAACTAACTCCAGTTGAAGCTCGGGATACAGCGCACGCAAAGTTTCAATCGCACCGTACTGAATACCGCTGCCGCCATGCACCGCCATGCCTGACGGTTTATTGATCGCTATCATTTCGTCGTCTTCATAGATAATTCGTTGGCGTATTTTATCACAAGCAGAAATTTGCGGTGTGAGTGAATTAATTTCACTTAACCGCAAGGGCGGCACCCTCACCTCATCACCCGCGCACAAACGATAAAGTGGTTTAATGCGTTTTTTATTCACGCGCACTTCGCCTTTGCGAATGATGCGATAAATCAAACTTCTTGGCGCTGATTTACAAATTTTTAATAAATAATTATCAATGCGCTGACCGGCTTCAGACGCACTAATGGTTTTATACTGCACTTGATTTTCTGACATAAAATTAACTAGCGATTAACAAGGGCGCCAGGATGACACACTTTATCGGTAAAATCTAGCAATGCTCACGCACCGATTGATGGTGAATAAAAATCTTGGTATAGTCTCTCTCACTCGCCAGCGAGAATGCGATAAGTCTGAGATAGAACTCCAGAAATTCGCCCGCTGAGCATAAGTTTGCTTATGCAATGCGAGAATTTTGTAAGATAATTCCAAGGTAACAAAGCGCATGGAATTATCAGGAACCCTGGCTTTTTCACCTCTGGGGGTGAAAACACACACATAGAGATATTCGATTTTAATTCGGCAAGACAGCCTAAAATGCAAGTGTGAGGAATACACAAGGGATAAGTCAGGTTTTTAACTAACGAATTCACAATAGAAGTAGTTTACTTCTGTTTGAATAGCGTACCAGCAGAGCACTGGGCGGTATTAAGTAGAGACGCAAACCATGAAAACGATGATAGCAGCGTGGCAGAAAAAACAGTCCTGCACGCCTTTTAACACGATGATAGCTACTTAAACCAACCCCCAAACCAGGCTTTATGTTGGAAACGCAAGAACTGAATTAATGGAAGAAAATGAATAGAATGTTAATTAATGCAACTCAAAAAGAAGAGTTGCGTGTAGCTTTAGTGAATGGTCAACTCCTTTATGATTTAGACATCGAACACCCCGGGCGCGAGCAAAAAAAAGCGAATATTTATAAAGGTAAAATTACCCGCCTCGAACCCAGTCTTGAAGCGGCATTTGTTGATTACGGTGCAACTCGTCATGGTTTTTTACCGCTCAAAGAAATTTCACGCGAATATTTTTATGCCGATCCCGATCCTGCTTCTCGTCCGAATATCAAAGATTTGGTTAAAGAAGGTACGGAAGTTATCATTCAAATCGACAAAGAAGAACGTGGCAATAAAGGTGCTGCCCTCACGACGTTTATTTCCCTAGCTGGTTCGTATTTAGTGTTAATGCCGAACAATCCCGCTGCCGGTGGCATTTCACGTCGTATCGAAGGAGCTGAACGCGATGAATTGCGCCAAATTTTAAACGATCTCACTCTACCTACCGATATGGGCGTGATTGTTCGCACCGCTGGTGTGGGACGTGCCAAAGAAGAATTACAATGGGATTTGGATTTATTACTTCGTCAATGGGATGCCATTAAACAAGTCATCGAACAACGCCCAGCGCCTTTTTTAATTCATCAAGAAAGCGACGCCGTCATGCGTGCCTTGCGCGATTATCTACGCATGGATATTGGCGAAATTATTATTGATAACCAAGAAATTTATCAAAAAGTACGTAATCATATTCAAATCATTCGCCCGGATTTTGTCGAGCGCGTGCATTTTTACCAAGAAAATACGCCGCTTTTTCACCGCTATCAAATTGAAAGTCAAATTGAGTCAGCGTATCAACGCATCGTCAGCTTACCTTCGGGTGGTGCCTTGGTTATTGATCACACCGAAGCGGTGGTTACCATCGATATTAACTCTGCACGTTCCACCAAAGGGGGGGATATTGAAGAAACCGCGTTGCACACTAATTTAGAAGCGGCTGAAGAAATTGCACGTCAATTACGTTTACGCGATTTAGGCGGTTTAATCGTGATTGATTTTATCGACATGACTCCGGTTCGCCATCAACGTGATGTCGAAAGTGCTTTACGCGATGCCTTGCGCGTTGATCGCGCACGCGTGCAAATTGGCCGAATTTCACGTTTTGGGCTATTAGAAATGTCACGTCAACGCTTGCGTCCTTCGCTCGATGAAGGTAGCCAAGTCATTTGTCCACGATGCAGTGGCTATGGGCATATTCGCAGTGTTGAATCTTTATCCTTATCGATTATCCGTTTAATTCGTGAAAATGCGATGAAAGATAATACGGGTGCTGTAATCGCGCAAGTGCCGGTTGCCGTCGCCACGTATATTTTAAACGAAAAGCGCGATCACTTAACTCAAATTCAAGATACCAATCGTGTTGCCATCACCATTATTCCTAATCCAGAAATGACCACACCTCACTATACCATCGAACGCTTGCGCCCAGATGATAATCGCTTACGCTATAAAGTCAGTAGTCACAAAATGGAATTAGAAAGTGCGGAAGAATTAATCCATGAGGCTGAAATGGTGAGTGCACCTGTCGCTGAAAAACCAGCGGTCGATCTCAGCCAATTAATTCCTCAACAACCGATTCCCGTGGTGACGCGACCCAAAGTGCAAAAACCTGGGATTATTGTGCGGTTATTTCAAGCGTTATTTGGACGAGGCGATCAACCAAAAACCGCGCCACGTCGCCCTTCTTCACGCTACCAACACAAGCACAACTCTCCACGACGTCACAACAACAGTAATAATAATCGTCATTACGGCCAATCGCGTAATCATACTAGCAGTTCGAGTAGCAGTGGCAGTAGCAGTGGTGGTAGTAACAACAATAACGGGTATCGTTCGAATCGTCGTCATCCTCATAATCGGCGCAATACACGTCCAGTCACACCAAATAAATCCGATGACAAACCCCGAAACGAAGGTTACATTTTGTTAACCAATGAAAATAAAACTCACAACTCCCCTCAGAATTTTCCCAATAAGACATCGGAGGCGGCAGCATCTTCACAAACTTTGCCCACTCACTATCGCGAAAATTCGGTGAATGATGTGGAAAATCCTTAGGATTTTCCACTCTCATTTTAAACGTGTTGACAATTTGCTAGGCTGCGGCTTTTGATTTTTTGACTTTCTCGTACCGTTTGCGTGAAGTAAAAGTACGGGAGTAGATAAAAAGTTACAAGCAACAGGCTAGCGTTATCGACAGATTATGACATTGATAAGATCTTTTTGCCTCTTTTTAGAGATTGAAGTTTGTGCATTTTTTGGTTATGATTGTGCATTATATAATAATAAGAAGAAGAGAGCTGATCCGATGTTTGCTAGCATTACCACTGGATTTAATAGAATAATCAACGTGTTACTGAGAAGAAGTGAACAAGGAGGTATGATAGATAGAACCCCACTTCTGCCCACCAGTGCGCCATCAAGTGAGTTGAGTGATACCCAACAATCAGACAACGCAATTAAGTGCAGTTATACTGAACTAATGCAGATAGAACACATGCGTCAGGAAGTGTATTCCTATTTAACTATTCGTGAATTATTTAAAATGAAATCCGTCTCAAAATTTCATAATAACGATGAAAGCATTTTGCAACTCATGCTCGCTCCTCAACATGTTGCAGATTTTTTAAAAAATTATTTTCCGCTTAAACTTAATATGAAGAAACTCCTCGGAGTTAATTTTTCGGTTATTCAGATTAAACACCAGCTGGCCTCAAATGCTACCCATCAAAACGATCAAGAAGATGAGAACGATGATGATATTATTACTGAAGAGCCATCCACAAATAGCATTTGCATCCAAATTAAACGCATTGATGACAATACTCTGCATTTTAAAATCAACGAGACAGATCCCTATGAGACATTAAACCTAACCCCAGCAGATCTGGGCTATCGGCAAAATAAATTCCCCGAGGATCTGCACTTAAATACTGATGAAGGAATTATCAGCGTAAAAAATTTTATTATTTTACGTCTCCTAGAAATGGGAAAAATTGACTTACCCGAGAGTATTAATACGCTTGAAAAATTTTTCCAGCAGATTATTCGCTATGGAGACACTAGTGACATAATGTTACGCCATGATGATGAGTTCGAGGCGCAACCTTGTTCTCTGCCAATACATAACAAAATTAATGCCAAAGCAGGAAAAAAATATTGTATAGTTGGATATTCTGCTGCTGGTTCACTTGGGTTTGTGGGTATATTTCTAATCGTATTAGGTTTAACCTCAATAGCAAAAGATTCAAAAGCAAAAGTTTCAGATTTAGTAACGGCAAGTATTGCTGCATTAATTGGGGGAATAGCGCTCATTGTCGCAGTATATTTTCTAAGGAAACGTAATTTTAAAAATTACGGCTATTTTATTCCGGCAGACTTAACGCTTAGGGCTATAAAAAAAAATCAATTCTTTCACTATCTGTGCACTGAACTTAATCGTATCCTAATAAAAGCTCAGAAAAATGGACAAGCAAAGATAAAGCAAGCGAGCGAATCCGATGAGTTTGATGAGAAGCACCATCACGCAATAGATATTGACGAATTGACTGATGATGATGCAGAACATCATAGTCACAACTCACTGAGCACCACCGCAGCAGCCAGTGGCGGACGTAACCCGGCGGAACATTCGAGAGAACCAATCACCGCAAGCTCTTCATCCTCAGCAAGCCCTGGACTAAAATTTGGCTGTAATTAATATTTACTCGGATAGGAAATCTTTTACTTTTCAATATTTTTACCTAAAACGTTTTGCTTTAGTTGCAGCTAAATGGGTTAGCTTGAGTCTTTACCCAACCCTCCCATATACCATAAGGGTCGAGAAACCCTGGTTTTATTATTTTACCGTCAATGCGACAGGTAAAGCCAGAGGGAATAGCAAAATCCGTTTGAATAAATATATTATCATCGGTGCTTGCTACACACAAAACAGTTACACTACTACTTTTATTATCAAACAGTACATTAACATGATTCCAATCCAGTGTTTTAATATCTGACCATCCAGGAGATTGCGTCCATTGTTTATCCGCAATTTTTACACTACCATAGGGTTTAATGTCGTTTTGTATTATTGCTTTTGCTGTTTGAAAATTCGGGCAATTTATTTGTAATGACTCGGCAAAAGCAACAGAAGTGTATGTAATCGCAAGGAAGACTATAATTTTTATTAATTTCATCGTTATACCTACTTATGTGGGATAAAATCATATTTATATTTACTATAGGCCAAATCCATTCTTAAATACATTTTTCACTAAATTATATTATCCAGCGCGCTTGCATTGACTCTGCAAAAAATCCCTCTAGCTTAATACCCTCTTTCGCACCAACTCCAAATCCTCCGCCGTATCCACACCGCGCGGGGGTATTTCTTCTGCTAAGGCAATTTTAATTTTCCCGCCGTGCCATAAAACGCGTAATTGTTCTAAATATTCCAAACTTTCCCAAGGGCTTGGGGTTAATTTTGCATAACGTTTTAAAAATTGCACCCGTTGCGCGTATAGGCCAATATGACGCAAAAAGGTAAAATCGGCAGGTAAGACAGCAGGTGACTCACGGAAAGCATCACGCGGCCAAGGAATGGGTGCGCGACTGAAATACTGGGCGTAACCCTCGGGGTTTACTATCACTTTAGTCACATTGGCATCACAAAATTCGCTATACGATAAAATGGGAGTGGCAAGACTGGCGACATCGGTTTGTTCATCCTCCGCTAACACCGTTAATACTTGGTTTAAAATACTTACTGGAATTAAGGGTTCATCCCCTTGTAAATTTAAAATACGATCTTCGTCTTGGAAAAAATCTATTTGTACCACTTCAGCGAGTCGTTCCGTGCCTGATTGATGATGGCTTGCCGTCATGAACACCGTAGCACCGAAGGCTTCGGCTGTTTTTTTAACCAAAAGATCATCGGTAGCAATAAATACGCCTTCCACATCGGCTTGACAGGCTTTTTCATAGACATGTTGCAACATCGGTTTGCCGGCAATATCCAAAAGAACTTTACTGGCTAAACGGGTGGAAGCTAAACGCGCAGGAATAATAATATACGCTGACATAATTAACGATTCTCCTCATTTAAGTGTTCAGCTTCATCGACGAGCATGACTGGAATACCATCGTCAATAGGATAGATTAATTTATCGAACCGACAAATTAAGCGTTGCTGAATTTTATCGTATTCTAATTTTCCTTTACACGCAGGACAGACTAAAATATCCAATAATTTTTTATCTAACGACATACCGACCTCGCCTCAGTTGCGAATGATGTTAAAGGATGCATTATGCCAGAATTGATCCACCACATACACGATTTTGAATTAAATAAAGTTCATCCCAGTTGGCAACCTCTGGTGTCTCAAGCCTTAACCACAATGTCACCGGATTATTTACAACAATTGCACCGCACGCAAGATTGGCTGCCGGGCTTATCTCATCTTTTTCGCGCCTTTTCATTAGATTTACAGCAAGTGCATTATATTTTATTTGGCGAATCCCCCTACCCGCGTTCACAATCGGCCAATGGCTATGCCTTTTGGGATAATGCTGTTACTGAATTATGGAGTGCAAGCGGATTAAGTGTCGCAGTGAATCGGGCGACTTCCTTACGCAATTTTATTAAGATGCTCTTAATTGCTCAGGGTTATTTATCGCCAGAAAATACCAGCCAAGCTGCTATCGGTAACATTGATAAATCCTCTTTAATTACAACCATTCAAGAATTATTTGCGAATTTATTGAATCACGGATTTTTATTATTAAACGCCAGTTTAGTGTTAAGACCCGCGCAGGTTGCTCAAGATGCCAAAGCGTGGCTGCCGTTTATGGAAAGCATTTTGCAACAATTAATTGCCTACCGGCCTCGCACGCAGTTAATTTTATTCGGTAAAATTGCCGAAAAAATTAAATCGCTCCCGGTTGCCAATCAATTCCCTCAATTCATCGCTGAACACCCTTATAATATTTCTTTTATTCATAATCAGCGAGTCCAACAATTTTTTGCAGCTTTGCAATTACTTGCTCGAAATTGAGGTATCAATCATGATGAATAAACCGCTTCATCCGGGTGAGCGCGATTATAATTTATGGAAGGCTGAAAAACCTCGCAACAAATTACCGAACTCTAAATTGAATGATGCCGCATAGGTACGGAGATTTATCGTAATTAAAATTATTAGTGTAGTACGTGAGTTTAATTAAACCGAGTTATTGCTATTTTGCTGCCCAATATACGGCATTTAGTATTGACAAATAAGTCGCATCTAGCATAGGATTATCAATAAAAATACAACAAGGTAGAGTGCATTGAAAATTATTTTACCTCCTTTACCAGATAATTTGGCCTTTGACCTAGATACAAACCAACTTAGAATTGTCGTTCCGATTGTTTCAGGAGTGATTATTGGTGCTGAAAATACTTGTCAAAGTTTACATGCGCTTACATCATTTGATGATAAATGGCCTAACTTGATTGAATATCGCAACTTAATTTCAGCGCTTACCCTTCTGCTTGAAGCAAGCTCAACACATAATCAAGCTAATCAACGCATCCTCAGTACAATTAACCTATTGAGTGAAACCTTTTTAAAAGAGATCAGCACAAATACGATAAACATCATTAAGCCCGATACAACTGACGGATTTTTAAGCTACCCAAAACCAATCCTAAATTTATTTAAAAATAAATCAAATCTATTCAGTATGCGCCTAAGCCCCCCAATAAAAGACAGCATTTTACATTTTGATGATCCTCTATTTTCTTTAGAACGCGTTCCCCTTTTTTATAAACACAAAAATACTACATTTTTTTATATTTTCTCAGATCATCAACTTGAGAGTTTCGGGCTTTGGTACTTTGACGAAGACGACATAAGCATATTGAAAGGAATTGACAAAAGCAAATGGGGTCCTATAAAGGAAAACAACACCACGCTATACAACAAGATTCAATCCATTAATTTTGAAGCAGGATCGCATAAACAACTTAAATTAACTTATGAGGAAATAATTTTTATCCAACTCCTTCTAGAGGGTAACCAAAATATAGCTCAACTTAATAAGCTCTTATTTTTAGATCCGGAGCAGTTTAAATATCGTTTAAATTTTAAAGATCTATATAAGTATTACTTATATAAAAATAAGGATAAAATTAACACTCAAGAATACGCGACAGCAAGTATAGATAACCACAAAATAACCAGCCTTATTCACCAGATTAATCTATGGGTGGCAGACGAGGACGAGAATATAACCGCGACTCCATTAAATTTAGAAGAACAAAGCATAAACAAAATAATAACAACCCTGCTTATTTATGAAAATATTTCCGACCACGATGTAATAGAAACCATCATCAACTCTCTTGGCGATGAAGGTTTAACAGAGACATCTGACTCAAACTCTTTTTTTAATGTTATTAAAATAACTAAACATAACACTATGCTTAAGGCTGATAAACCATCCATCGACATGTTGGGAATAGTAGCTCAGTTTTTCTTTGGTAGTGTTAACATCGACTGTTATGCAAAAGATTTGAGCACCATTAACTTTGGTAAAGTAATAGAAAATAAAACATTTGCGAAAAAAATTTTGACGGCTATAAGAGCGGCTATTTTAAATAATAAGTCAGGAGAAAAAGATTCAATAGCACTATCATTAATCGAGATTATAAATAAAAATTATCAACAATTTGGCTTAAGAAAACCAATTTCCGAAGATGAAGCTGCGAGTTTTATTTGCAATTTTAAAAAGCGCTTCTCGCAAATTAATGGCTCCCCACATTACGATGAATTTATTATTTTAACGACTGAAAAAGCTGGGCGATTTTTTAATCATGCTGGCAGCATTTGTTGTTTTCTAAGCGACTGCATGACATCACAAGCAAATATTAATTTAAATACCTATAAAACCCCTAAACTTGATCACAAGTGGCCAGAAGATTTACAAACTTTAGATATTCAGCTAACTGATTCTTCTCGCTTTTACCAAACATTATTTACCACCCTTATCAACAAAAATCCCACAAAAGAAGTTTGCGATGAATTATTAAAGCTAATACCGAAAGAAAACCTCGATGAATTTATCAGCTATGTAGCTAATAAATATATGGAAAAGCCTAATATTCAAACCGTATTAACCGCCACAACTTCAAACATAAATTATAGAGCCCTTGTTTATGTTCTCGGCAAAAAACTCTCTAGCACTCATTTCATTTTTAATTTTTTTAGCTTTATTAATGAGCTTAACCTTAAAAAAATTCAATTCTCCCCCAATAAAATTATGGAATTATTATCAACACCCAACCACGCTGATAAAATTACTATCATTAAAAATATTTGTGATAAGCTTGGAAAATTCCTAACTCTAACCTCAGAATTATCAAGACATTATCGTTATTGTGAATTTAACGATATCAGTTTATTAAGCTTGCCAAATGCAGTAGAGATTTTAACAGTACTTACTAATAATCTAGGTGTGCTAAATCAATTTAACGACTATCTGAAACTCATGGCACACGGTCCCGATATCATTGAGTTATTTGTCGCATTGGCAAATAATATGGAAGCATTAATTAACCTTGGGATTAAAGGTAGTCACGTAAAAGAAATAATGTCTACTAAAAGTGGGGATCTGAAACTAGGTGAGATAATCAAAACGGCAACAAAATTACATAAACTAAAAATAACCTTAGATTTAATTGTTAATATTACCAAATCGCATGACAATGAAATCTTTTCAGTGATTGGGAATTGCTATGATAGTCTGATAAAGCTCAATTTATCTTTTGATGAAATTAAAATATTGTGTTTACAGGGTGGGGTTGCTGTTTTAGAGAAAATAGATTCAAGTGTTAATTCACTTATCGGTAATACTCCAATTAATACAATTTTAGCCATTAAACGTTCAGTAACTAATATTCTTGATCTAGGTGAAGAGCTAGCATCATTTATTAATCATGGTCATGGTATTAAAGAAAGTTATTTCTCTAATGCGATCTCAACCTTCTCAGTTCCGTCAATAATAGCTTCTCACTCCTCGCCCACTACGTGTATACGTAATTCGCAAAAACGTAAATCTGATACTGAGCTTAACCATGACAACAGTGCAGCCAATATTCGTAGCTTCAATAATAAGAATTTTTCAAAAAATTCTTTTACAACGCCAATGGCTAATACTTTCGATGTCGATGCTGATGACGCTGCAAATTCCGCATATACTACAATATCATCTACTTCAAATTTTCCATTTGCGTATAATGACAGAAACAATACAAAACATCCCTCTGGCAGAACTACACTTCCCGACCTCGATCTTGATACGGGGTTAGATCTAACGTACTGTTTACCGTCGACAAGTTCATTCACTCATTCCAGTAGTAATGTCACCCCTATATCATCATCAACCATGAGTGTTGATCAAAATACATCCTTTAATCAAAGTTCACTGACTTTCTTTAATCGGCCGAATTCATCCTCCTGTTTATCGCAGAGTAACATAATTTCCACGTCGTCTCAGAGCACTGTCACTCAACCTCATTTCGGAGCTTCTGGAAATAATAACAGCAGCCATTCATCTACTTCTTCTTTGCCAGCAATGAACACCTCTTCTACGAATTCAACCAGCCAAAGTTCACTCACATTTTTTAATGCTGCAAATCCATTCTCTTCATCCTTGCGCTCTAATACAACCCCAGAACCATCAACTAATACAAACCCAAAACCATCAACGCTGTCTTTTTTGAGTTTTTCGATGTCGACTGATTCCGAGTAAACGTAAAGATAAATTTGTACTTAGATTTAGCAACGCTTACAATAAGTGTTAATTTTAACAATAGGGTTTAATGCAATGCGCATTCTACTGGTTGAAGACGATGAAATGCTGGGGGATGGCTTAACGGCTGGACTGAGTCATGATGGTCACACCGTTGATTGGCTTAAAGATGGCAGCGGCGTTGAACAGGCTGTTGAAAATGAAAATTTTGATTTAATTGTCTTAGATTTAGGTTTACCACGCATGAGCGGCTTAACCGTTTTGCAAAATTTACGACATAAAGGTAATAGCATCCCTATTTTAATTTTAACCGCGCGCGATAGTATTGAAGAACGCGTCCAAGGTTTAGATTATGGCGCCGATGATTATGTCACCAAACCTTTTGATCTCGATGAATTGTGCGCACGCATTCGTGCCGTGCAACGGCGTTTAAGTTCACGCGCAGAACCCTTAATCACCTATCGCGATATTACCCTTGATCCTGCTTCTCATACTGTCACTAAAGGCAGCGAATTATTAAATATTCCACGGCGTGAATTCGCGCTCTTACAAAAATTGCTAGAAAACTTAGGCCGCGTGATGTCGCGTGATTATTTAACTCAAACCCTCTATGGTTGGGGCGAAGACGTGGATAGTAACGCCTTAGAAGTTCATATTCATAATTTACGTAAGAAATTAGGCACCGATTATATTCGCACCATTCGCGGTGTGGGCTATATGGTTGAAAAAGAAAAATGAAATCTTCCATTCGCCGTTATTTATTAATTAATTTATTAATTGGTATTACCCTTATTTCACTGTTTAGCACTTATGCAAATTATTATTTTGACCGCAAAGCCATTGATAATCATCTCGATCACTGGTTGAGTGAAACCACCTTTATGTTTCGAGCATTATTAGGCGATGATTTAAGCCAGCGTAACTTAGACAAGTTACAACATAATATTAATCATATTACCGCGGAAGATAAACATTTATCGCATAAATTTCAAATTGAAATTTGGGATAATAAAAATAAATTATTATTACATTCACCCGATTCACCGCAAATCGGATTAAATAGCACTCATAATGGATTTAGTAACTTCATGGTGGATGAAGAACATTGGCGGGTTTTTCGTTTAGTCAATCCGCACACTGGGATTACCATTATTACTGCCGAAAAATTAAATACACGCTTACAACTCGGTCATCGTATTGCGGCTTATGCGATTGCTATTTTAATTATCAGTTATCCATTTCTCGCTATATTAATCTGGTTAATTGTGGGGAATGGTTTAGCAACTATTCGCAAAATCGCTCAAGCAATTTCCGATCGTAAACCCAATTATCTCGATCCCGTCGATTTACAATCGATCCCTATCGAAGTCCAACCGCTGGTCGATGAATTAAATACCTTGTTTAACCGCTTAAGCCAAGCCTTCGAGCGCGAAAAAGCGTTTTCAGCCAATGCTGCCCATGAATTACGCACGCCATTAGCGGCCTTAAAAACCCAAGCTCAAGTTGCTTTACGCACGCACAATGAAGAAGAACGTCGAGCTGCCTTATTAAAATTAATTCGCGGAGTTGATCGCAATACGCATGTCATTCAACAATTATTAATTTTAAGTCGTCTTGTACCGGAAGCGGTGTTAAACGATGCTGCTGAAATTAATTTAACTCGCATTACCACCGAAGTCATTGCAGAATTGGCACCGGAAGCGATTGACAATAATATCGATATTGAATTAATTGGCGATAGTTCACCCATTATTATGAAAGGCATTCCCACGGCATTAAGTATTTTATTGCGAAATTTGATTGATAACGCCATCCGTTACACACAAAAAAATGGCGCGGTGCAAGTTAAATTACATCAATATCCCGATCGCATTGAACTTTGTGTCATTGATAATGGCCCAGGCATTCCACCAGAAGCCCGTTCGCAAGTCTTTGAGCGTTTTTATCGCGTCCTGGGTACAAAAGTGCCTGGTAGCGGTTTAGGTTTAGCTATTGTCCGTCAAATCGCTAAACTTCATCAAGCCACCGTCACTCTCGGTGCACCCGCTCATCAAACCGGTTTAGAGGTAAAAGTCGTTTTTCCGAAAAATGTTATTTAGCGCGCTTCGTTTACGATCGATAAAGTCAATCGTAAAATTATGCCGCTTTATTGAAGGGTTCTACAACAATACTGTCGGATTGTTGGCTAATAAGCCATGTTTCATACTGAGCTTGTAAATTAATCCATAGCTCAATACTTGTGCCAAAAAATTTGGATAATCGTAACGCCATTTCAGGGCTAATCCCAGAATGGCCATTGAAAAGACGGGATAACGCCGTGCGTGAAACACCTAACCTTGCTGCAGCTTCGGTAACACTCATGCTAATCGCATCAAACTCATTCTTTAACGATTTCGCCAGGATGTAATGGTTCATGCATAATACTCATGAGATATCCTCTTCAATCCAATGATTTTAATGATGATCAAGATAATCCACATCAAGCACATTGTTATCATGAAATCTAAAAATTATTCGCCAATTACCACTCACTTTAACCGCATAAAAATTTTTAACTAGTCCAAAAATAAATCCGTAAATAATTTGGCGCCAGGATCCAACGCATATTTGGAAAAATCTTCAATACCTTGTTCACGCAATATTTCTTCATCGATAAAAAAGCGCCCCGAACACTGTTTAGCATCTTGGGTTAAAATCCAATGCGCAGCATCGGCCATGATTGAAGGTTTGCGTGAAGCGCGCAGAATTTCTTCAGGAAAGTGCACCGCAATCGCGGCAGTCGCAATCGTGGTTTTAGGCCACAGCGAATTAACGGCTAAACCACGGTTGGCAAATTCGGCCGCCATTCCCAGGGTACACATGCTCATGCCATATTTCGACATAGTGTAAGCCACATGATTTTTAAACCATTTTGCTTGCATGTTTAGCGGTGGTGCTAAATTTAAAATATGCGGATTATGGCCTTTTAATAAATGCGGTAGCGCGGCTTGTGATAAGGCAAAAGTCGCACGCACATTCACACCAAACATTAAATCAAAGCGTTTCATGGGTGTATCAAGCGTTGATGAGAGTTGAATGGCGCTGGCGTTATTAATGAGAATGTCCAAACCACCAAATTCATTGACGGTTTGCTCAACAGCAGCTTGAATGGCGTCATCATCCCGCACATCCACCGCTAACGGAAGCCCTCTGCCACCCGCTTCATCAATTGCTTTAGCAACAGAATAAATGGTGCCAGGTAATTTAGGATGTGGTTCCGTCGTTTTCGCAGCAATTGCCACAAAAGCGCCATCTTGGGCGGCGCGTAGCGCAATAGCTTCGCCAATTCCACGCGTGCCGCCACTGATTAAAATACGTTTTCCTGTTAACGTGTTCATGTTATTTTCCTTCAAATTGGGGTGTTTGTTTGGTTAAAAATGCCTTGAGACCTTGATTAAAATCGTCGGTTTTCGCACATGTGGCAAACCCAGTGGCCTCGCGTTGTAATTGTTCGCTTAGCGAATAATGAGAATTGCCATTCACTAATTGTTTAATATGAGCAAATGCTTGCGTGGGACCTGCTGCTAAACGTGTTAATACGTGTTGCGTAAATTCCGTTAAGCTTGTTTCTTCCACCGCCCAATTAATGAGTCCATAGTGCAATGCTGTTGCCGCATCGAACGTATCGCCTAATAAAAATAATTCCATGGCTTTTTTCTCACCCACGAGACGCGGTAAAAAATAACTCATTCCACCATCGGGTGATAAACCAATTTTGCTATAAGCGGTCGTAAATTTCGTGTTATTCGCCGCAATAACTAAATCACACGCTAACATAAAACTTAAACCAATTCCCGCAACAGCACCATGAACCCTGGCGATCACCGGTTTATTCATGCGTTGAAGATTTTCAATGCTGGTTAAAACCTGTGGCATTAAACTCGCAACTGTTTGTTCAATATGCGGTAAATTTTTTTGAAAATACGTTAAATCGCCACCGGCCATAAATAATTTTCCAGCGCCTTGTAAACACACGGCGCGAATGGCAGGATTTAACCGCACTTCCGTGGTTAAGCACGCTAGAGTTTCTGCCATTTCATCGTTATAAGCATTCATCACATGCGGACGATTAAAGGTTAAGGTAGCAATGTGTTGGTTAATTTCTAGGGTTACGGTTTCAGTCATTTTTTATCCTATCCTTCGCCAAGATAATCGCCCAGACCTTAAAGTAACTGTGGATGATTTGCAAATGTTTTTTGTGTTACCGGGTATTAAAAAAGTTGATTGTAAAATAATCGGCTGCTGATCCAGAGGATTTGTGCTTTGCACACTCACCCGATAAAATGTTCCACCGAGATGATCATCGACCAGCACACAAGGATCTTCGCTTAATAGTTCTATGATAATGCGTGCATGATTTCGCTGACACAACGCATAATTTTTCCACCACTCTTCATCTCGCTGCCCTTGATAAATTATCTCTGAACTCATACATAATGATTTTTCAGTCAGGGATTCTGCTTGCTGTAAATTTAATTCGGCGTGTTGCATTGCTTGAATGCGATGTTGAAAATAGCGAGAAATCTGTTGATGACTATGCGCTTTTCGCATGCCAATGCTGACCAATGCGCTAATAAAACTGAGTAATAATAAAATAGAAATTAATACAAATCCATGTTGCTTCATGCGTTTCTTAATCTCACTAATGTCGACCATACACGATGTAAATAGCGATCGTGAAAATGCCACTCTCGATAATAAAAATCCTGTGCTACGGCATGAACTTTTTGGGTAGACGATAACAGCACCGAAATTGCCAGTGCTTTAATTTGAGATTGCAAATGATGGCTAATAATATAATTGAGATCATGAAACACGCCTTCCGTTTGAGCACGAACATAGAATCCATCCACCGGCGCTAATAACGCTTGAGGTGCTGCATCATTGATTTTTTCATACAGCGTGGAGGTATTGTGATCGGTCGGATCGGGCTGAATAAAATAATGAAGCGTGAGAAAATTTCCCACTAAAGCGGTATTATCATAGTGATGCATTAATTCAGGCTCAACGTATAAAATTTGTTGATGTTGGCGTTGTTGCTTGAAATTAATTTTCACGACTTCGGCATGCTCGCAATCACTAATCACAATTAGGCTGTCTTTTTTATAATTAAATTCACTGGTGGTGATAATTTCATTTTTTTCGCCCAAGGTTACTACCGTCGCTTCGGGATCCATTGCGCGGATAATAATATCGTACGGGGGATTCGGATTGAGAGTTAACATCGTATCACGATTTAAACTATCGTGATTATCATAGGTTAAAGGATGAAAACGACAACCGCTAAAACCGCTCGAATAAATGGCCGTACGCAAGGTTTCCAAGGTAAGTCGTCCATTATGATCGATAAGCGACAATGCGGATTGTAATGCTTCGACTTGTTGCAGTTGCTGATAAATGACTATTGCTGCAAGAATTAAGAGTAAACTTAATCCCATGCTCAGCATCAGTTCAATTAAACTCACACCATGCTCATTCCCAGACTGGAATAAATTGCACCTCTTGATCGCCATGATGACGCTCCTGCCACATCACCCTCGCTTGGTGATGATCAAGTTTACTGCGCCCCTGTGGTAAATTAATTTGCTGCTGCCACATTGCTTGAAATTCAGAATCTTCGTACGGAATAACACTCGCACCTTGTAAAATAATTAAACTTTGATCGGTATAATAAGCGCTTTCCGTCAAATTTAAGGCGCGCACTTGCCAAGCAAGACTGCCCAAAATACCCACGCTAAAAATAACCAGTGCCGCTAAAAATTCTAATAAACTAAAACCGTGTGCGCGCAACACAGCATCACCCCCTTTTGCGCACTAGGACACTGCCAATCGAATAGCCTGCACCAAAAGAGCAAATCACACCCAAATCACCTGCTTGCAGATCGGCATTAAACATGTGGAAAGCAATGATTGATCCAGCGGAACTGGTATTGGCATAGGTATCTAAAATTAACGGTAACTGTGATGCTTGCACCGCATTTCCTAAAAGACGTTCCGCGATTAATTGATTCATGTTGGCATTGGCTTGATGTAGCCAAAAACGTTTAATATCACTCACCGCTAAATAATTTTCATCGATGTGCTGGCGAATGACTTCCACGACCAGAGGAACAACTTCTTTAAAAACTTTACGACCTTGCTGATAAAATAATTTATTCATATCATCACGATGTTCGGGCGCGGCACGATTTAAAAATCCACCATTATTACGAATATTATTAGAAAATTGCGTTTTTAATCGGGTACTGATTATTTCAAAGCCGTGATCATGCGTACAATTTTCTGCGCGTTCAATGATGACTGCCGTGCAAGCATCACCAAAAATAAAATGACTATCGCGATCGCGAAAATTTAAATGCCCCGAACAAATTTCTGGATTCACCATTAATACACAATTAGCGCTACCACTTTTCAGCATATCCACGGCTGCTTGCAAACCAAATGTGGCAGAGGAGCACGCCACATTCATATCGAAAGCAAATCCTTCTATGCCCAATGCGTGTTGAATTTCAATTGCCATGGCTGGATACGGGCGCTGCAGATTAGAACATGCCACAATCACGGCATCGATATCTTGCGCGTGTTTTCTGGCGCTAATCAAGGCACCTT
The DNA here is from genome assembly GCA_026125385.1 of Legionellales bacterium. Lineage (NCBI taxonomy): Bacteria > Pseudomonadati > Pseudomonadota > Gammaproteobacteria > Legionellales > Legionellales bacterium. Next base: position 5,511 of record JAHCLG010000028.1, on the reverse strand, counting down.
CGGCAGCTCGCAATGCCATTTCGCACTGCACTGAATTTTCTTCATCGCTGCGCTCAGGAATGGTGGGACGCATGATATGAGGATCAAGAATGCCAGTTTTATCGATCACATACCGACTGTGGATCCCCGAGGCTTTAACAATAAATTCCGCGCTGGATTCTTGCAGCGCCATGATTTCGCCTCGTTCGATTTGAGCTTGATGTTCGGTATTGAATAATTTTACATAGTGATTAAAAGCCGTCACTAATTCTTCGTTGCTGATTTTATTTTCTGGGGTATATAACCCCGTACCACTGATTACACATTGAGTCACAGCATTGAGTCCCTCGTTTAAAAACCACGACAGGAGTTTCGCACTGGTGCGAAACTCCCACTTATCCCGATGGAGATTTTTAAAGGGAGAAACGGGATTCTCCCCTTAAATCGCCGTCCGTGCAAGCTTTGCTTGCACAGGCGAAATCAATCCAGGAAGGAGTAGCGCACTGAAAGTGCGAAACTCCTGCACGATTAAAACAAGCTTATGCAGAAGTTGCAAGCCTTTGCAATGATGCAGTGCGAAAATGCAATCTGCTTTACCCTAACAAAAAAATCTAGGTATACTTGGCGCAATTTTGTTAACCTGGAGACTATGGTGACAGACTTTTTTCAATTAGCGCATCCAAGCATTCGCCAATTAAAACCTTACGTACCCGGCAAACCCATCAGCGAATTACAACGTGAATTAGGCTTAAGCGATATTATCAAACTTGCCAGCAACGAAAATCCTTTGGGTCCAAGTCCATTGGCGATTGCCGCCGCAACTGCCGCCTTGAAAACCGTACAACTTTATCCCGATGGCAGTGGCTATGCGTTAAAACAAGCCTTAAGTCAACATCTTGCGATTAAACCCGCACAAATTACTTTAGGCTCCGCGTCCGATAATATTATTGCGTTAATTTTACAAGCCTTTACAGGACCGGATACCGATATTATCGTTGCAGAATTTGGGTTTGGCATGTATTCGATCATTGGTCGTGGTTTTCAAACCCAGCCGATTATGGTTAAAAGCCAAGCCTTTGGTCATGATCTTAAGGCAATGGCGTTGGCCATAACGCCACGCACGAAAGTGATTTTCATTGCTAATCCGAATAATCCGACTGGCACATGGAACACTGAGGAAGAATTAACAACGTTATTAGAAAGTGTGCCGAGTGATATTTTAGTCGTCGTCGATGAAGCCTATTTTGAATATGTGAATCAACCCACATATCCACGCACAATTGCTCTCCAACAACAGTACGATAATTTAATTATTTTGCGAACATTTTCGAAAGCTTATGGCTTAGCAGGACTTCGCATTGGCTATGGCATTAGCCATCCTGATATTGCCGATATTTTTAATCGCATTCGTTTACCCTTTAATATCAATGCACCGGCCGAAGCCGCTGCCATTGCTGCGCTGAGTGATCAGCATCACGTACAACAGGTGGTGGCCTTAAATCTGCAAGAATATCAGCGCGTGACGCAGACTCTCACTCAATTAGGACTCAACTATATTCCGAGTGTGGCAAATTTTGTGACCATAGAATTTGCTGAGAATGCCGAGATTATCTTTCAAAGTTTACTCAAGCGCGGCATTATTGTGCGACCATTAACTCCGTATAACATGCCTCGTCATTTGCGGGTGAGCATTGGTACACCTGAACAAAATGAACGATTACTCAACGAACTCAGTCAAATCATAAAAACATCACGTGTGTAACGATAAGGAGCTTGCGAGTTATGGGGTCTAAAACGTCAAAATATACGGCGAAAATGGCAGATAGTCACGGATATATTCCTTACACTGATAGTGAACATGAAGTGTGGCACGATTTAATTGTGCGGCAAAATAAAATTATTACTGAACGTGCCTGCAAAGAATATTTGCACGGTTTAGACGTTTTAAACATGAGTCACGATGAAATTCCTCAACCTCACGTCATCTCAACGGCACTCACCAAAGCCACAGGTTGGGCGGTTGAACCGGTACCTGCCCTCATTTCTTACGACCGTTTTTTTAAATTATTATCCGAACGTCGTTTCCCCGCCGCCAGCTTTATTCGCTCACGCGAAGAATTAGATTATTTGCAAGAACCGGATATTTTTCATGAATACTACGGTCACTGTCCGATGTTAACCGAGCCAATTTACGCTAATTTTATGCAAAAATATGGTGAAATTGGGCAAAAAGCCAGCGCGCAAGATCAATATCGACTTGCCCGTTTATATTGGTTTACGGTTGAATTCGGTTTGGTCCACACCAAAGATGGCATTCGCTGTTATGGCGGAGGAATTTTATCGTCTTACTCAGAAACCTTATACGCTTTAGAGAGCGATATTCCGCAACGCCTGCCGTTTAATTTTTTAGACGCCTTGCGTACCCCTTTCCGCATTGATATATTGCAACCACTTTATTATGTCATCGATAGCTATCAACAGTTGTACGATGCCTTAGATGTGGATCTATTCGCATTAATTAATCAAGCCCGTGAACTGGGTGAATTTCCACCGTTATTTGCACCGGAGAAAACTGATCATGAGTGAAGAATTAACTGTCAAACATTGCGTGCCCTGCGAAGGAGGCATCCCCCCTTTAAAAGCCGACGCCGTAAAAAATAAACTCCTTGATTTAAACGGGTGGGATGTGCGAGATGAAAATAAAGAAATTATTCGTAATTTTCATTTTAAAAATTATTATCAAACCATTGCGTTTGTCAATGCCATTGCCTGGATGGCGCATCGCGAAAATCATCATCCTGATTTGGAAGTTGGGTTTAATCATTGTTTAGTTCGCTATTCAACCCATGCCGTCAGTGGCTTAACCGAAAACGATTTTATTTGCGCAGCAAAAGTCGATCAAATTTTTGCAGACGGTAAAAAAGGATAGCTCATGCACTCAGCTCTCATGGCAATATCACCACTGGATGGGCGCTATCAAACACAATTAACGGCGTTACAGCCTTTAGTCAGTGAATTTGGTTTAATGCGTTTTCGTGTTCAGGTGGAAATCGAATGGTTCTTAACGTTAAGTTTATCTACGGATATTCCAGAAATTCCAGTATTTAATTCGACGCTGCAAGAACAATTACGTGATATTTATCGTCATTTTTCTTTAGACGATGCGCTAAAAATTAAAGCGTTTGAGGCCACCACCAATCACGATGTGAAAGCCATAGAATATTTTATTAAGGATAAATTTCAGGCGTATCCAGAATTAATTCCGTTTGCCGAATTCATTCACTTTGCTTGCACGTCTGAAGATATTAACAATCTCGCTTATGCCTTAATGCTTCAACAAACCCGTGAAATTTTAGTGGCAGCACTCAATCGTTTAACTTATTCCCTGCTTGAGCTTGCTCACACTTATGCGGCTATTCCCCTGTTATCTCGCACCCATGGCCAACCTGCTACACCAACAACGGTGGGAAAAGAGTTTGCTAATTTTGTTGCGCGGTTACAGCAACAATTGCCTATTTTTTCACAACAAAAAATTTATGGTAAATTGAATGGGGCTGTAGGCAATTTTAATGCGCATCGCATTGCTTATCCTGAAATTAATTGGCCAGAGTTTAGTAAACATTTTATTATGTCATTAGGTCTTGAACCTCAAACCTACACCACACAAATTGAACCTCACGATTGGATTGCAGAATATTTTTCTCCGATTATGCGGATTAATTCAATACTGATTGATTGCGCGCGCGACTTGTGGGGCTATATTTCATTAAATTATTTTCAACAAAAAATAATCCGCAGTGAAGTGGGATCATCCACCATGCCGCATAAAGTAAATCCAATCGATTTTGAAAATGCTGAAGGAAATTTGCGCCTAGCGAATAGCATTATGAATTTTTTAAGTAATCAATTAATGACCTCACGGTGGCAACGCGATTTAGTCGATTCAACTTTGTTGCGTAATTGTGGTGTGAGTTTGGCGCATTCTTTATTAGCCTATCAAAGTTTGGAAAAAGGCTTAAGTAAAATTGTCATTAATGAAACGGTAATTCACCAGGATTTAAATCAACACTGGGAAATTTTAACTGAAGCCATTCAAACGGTGATGCGTCGCTATCAATGCCCAGAACCATACGAGCAATTAAAAAAATTTAGCCGCGGCCAAGCATTAACTCAATCCATGATTTTAGCGTTTATCGATCAACTTGCCATCCCAGAAGATGCCAAAACCGCATTAAAAAAACTAACACCGCACACCTATTTAGGCTTTGCCACCGAATTAGCAAGTAGCGCAAAGTAGCCTGGATTGGAGCACAACCGTAGCCTGGAACGGAGCGCAGCCGTAGCCTGGAACGGAGCGCAGCGTAGATCCAGGATCGGTGAAATTTTAAAACTTCGATCCTGGATCTCCGCTGCGCTTCGTTCCAGGCTACGGCTTCGCTTCGCTCCGTTCCAGTCCACATCAATCAAGGAGATCTCATGTCAACACCTTCTTACGCCTTTGCAAGCGACAATACCGCCGCAATCGATCCGCACGTGTTAACTGCTCTGCAAAACATTAATCATGGTTATGCGGCAAGTTACGGTGAGGATGAACTCACCCAATCCGTGAGTGACCAGATACAAGCATTATTAGGTCAACCTGCACAGACCTTTTTATTAACCAATGGCACTGCCACAAATACATTGGCAATGATAGCAATGATGAAATCACATCATGCCATTATTTGTGATGATAAAGCTCATATTAATCATCATGAATGTGGATCCATTGAAAAATTAGTCGGCGCTAAAATTTATCCGGTTTATTCTCATGATCATAAATTAACACCTGCATTAATTGCCTCTACATTAGAGCATTTAGAATTTCCGCATAGTAATTTACCCAAAGTAATCGCCATTACTCAAGCTACAGAATACGGTTTAGTTTATTCCTTAGCTGAAATTCGCGAAATCGTAAATCTTGCCCATCAACATCATTGCTACGTCTATCTCGATGGCGCACGTCTAGCCAATGCCTGCGCTTATCTAAACTGTTCGTTAAAAGAAATGATTAGCGATTTGAAGATTGATGCATTTACCTTTGGTGGCACTAAAAATGGTTTATTGGCAGCAGATGCCTTAATTTTTTTAAATGCAGAATTAGCGCAGGAATTTGCCTTTATTCAAAAGCAACATTTACAATTACTCTCTAAAATGCGATTTTTAAGCGCACAATTTCACGCTTTATTGCAGGAAAATCGCTGGTTGACCAATGCGGCACACGCCAATGGCATGGCACACTATCTCGCGGATCAATTATTAACGCGGTGTGCGATAAGCCCTGCCTTTGCCGTGGAAGCGAATATGGTATTTGCAAAAATGCCGAAAATTTTATACGAAAAATTACAGCAGCAATATGTGTGTTACGCTGTTGATCCTCATCAAGCTATCATCCGCCTAGTATGTTCATTCAGCACCACCAAAGCGGAAGTGGATCAATTCATCTGTAGCCTGGAACGAAGCGCAGCGTAAGGTAGCCTGGAACGGAGCGCA
>JAHCLG010000027.1 GCA_026125385.1 Legionellales bacterium | reverse complement strand
TGCGGCTTGTTGCTGTTGCAAGGCTTTTAAATCGTCTTGAGCTTTTTTAGCAGCCGCTGCTTGTTTTTCTTGTAAAGCTTTTTGTTGTAGTTTTAAATCGGCTAAACGCTTTTCTTCTTTGGCACGATTGAGTTGTGCTTGGCGAGCAAGCTTTTCCATTTCCCGTAATTTTGCTTGTTGTTGTGCTTGTTTGCGTTGTTGCTCTTGCTCTTTACGTTGTTGCTGCTCTTGCAGACGTTGAACTTGTTTTTCAACCGCCTGTTGATTAATTGCCACCGCTTGGATCGGTGCCACTTGCGCTGAATTGGGCAACGAAGGCTGAATATGCGTTTCGAACGAAAAACTCAGAAACACCGTTCCGATCACAATAATATGAACAATGATTGAAGACATTAGCGAAAATCGATATTCATCTTTCATACTAAAAACTCAAAAATCACACTCTAAATGTAGCCTGTGTAGCCTGGAACGTAGCCTGTAGCCTGGAACGTAGCGCAGCGAAGATCCAGGATCTTAGCCTATTAAATTAAACGGTGATCCAGACTTCTAATAAATTAAACTAAGATCCTGGATCTCCGCTGCGCTACGTTCCAGGCTACAGGCTTCGCAGTATACGGAAAAATAAATCAGAATGGAATATAAAATGGGCGGATTATTTTTACGATTGGTACAACACCCCGCAGTGTAACCGCAGGGTGTTTTTTTCAAAATAACTTTCTAAAACAGTTTATTGATTTTCAAGCTTGTGTAATTCATCGCGCATGACTTTGCGTAAAATATCTTCCATGGACTTTACTCCATTTTGCATATATTCGCGTAATGCTTGATTAATTCGAGATTGATAACCACGTTGATTGGGGGCTTGAGAGCGGAACCATTCTAAGACATCGCGATCAATGCGAATTGTGATCCGTTCTTTGTTAAAGGCTTTAGTGGATTTAGCGGTTAAATCGGATTTTCCATCTAACCCGGACGCTAAATTCGAATTACCTTTTTGCGTATTATCCCATTCCATTTTAAGACTCCTTGTAGTTGAAAATAAAATTTATCATGAAGTTACACGCTTTGTGAAGCTTTTGTGTGTTTTTATTTCATGATTTTAGTGACGATGGACGCGTCATCAGACCCACACTGGGTGCACCTGCTTGTTGTAACAAGACCATGGCTTGCACGACACTTCCATAATTGACGTCAGCATCGCCCTTTACTAACACAGGTCGATCCCGATGCTCGGTTTTATCCACTTGTAAGGCTGCGGCCACTTGATTAATTAAATCGGCAGCTTGTATCGGTTGCTGTGGATGTTCTGCAATATTTAAAAAATAACTTCCCTTGGTATCGACGGATACGACAATGGGAACCGTCGATTTACTGGCTAATTCTTTCGCGGCTGCTTGCGGCAATTTAACTTTAACGCCTTGCGTTAATAACGGTGCTGTGATCATAAAAATCACGAGCAAAACTAACATCACATCGATATACGGGACGACATTAATTTCGGCGACACTGCGGCGCGGACGGCGGGAACTCATGTTAGGCTACTCCCTGCGATTGGCTATGAACTTGACGATGGAGAATGTTAAAAAATTCTTCTTCAAAGTTTTCAATTTGGTTGGCAATTCGATCCACTCGATTGACATATCTATTATAGGCGATAACCGCGGGAATTGCTGCAAATAATCCCATTGCCGTTGCAATTAATGCTTCAGAAATTCCAGGTGCTACCATGGCAATTGTTGCACTCTCAACGTGACCTAGCGATTGAAACGCCGTCATGATCCCCCACACGGTGCCAAATAAGCCGATATAAGGGCTAGTAGAACCGACGGTGGCTAAAAAAGATAAATGCATTTCTAATTTATCGAGTTCGCGATTACGCGCCACACGCATAGCGCGTTGCACGCCTTCCATCACCGCTTGTGGTGCAATACCGGTTTGGCTACGCAAACGATTATATTCTTTAAAACCGCTGATAAAAATCGCAGCTAACGCGCGATGATGAGAGGAGCGTTCCATTTTATGAAATAATTGATTTAAGTCACTGCCTGACCAAAACATTTGTTCAAAATCACTCATTAATTGTTGGGTTTGACGTAAAAATAAATAACGTTGAATAATAAATGTCCAGGAAATGATGGAAGCTGCTAATAAAAGCAACATCACACTTTTTACAATAAAACTCGCATTGGCGAAAAAAGACCATAAACTATAATCAACCATAAACTATTTTCTCCTGAACTATTCTGCTTTTACATTTCGGTGTTTAACGATAATTGCACCGCGGTTTGAGAGGTGATCCCAAAATGTTGGTAGGCCAATGCCGTTGCAATTCTACCGCGTGGTGTGCGCATGATAAAACCTTGCTGAATTAAATACGGTTCCAACACATCTTCAATGGTATCGCGTTGCTCACTCACCGCCGCCGCGAGGCTATCGATCCCGACAGGTCCGCCATCAAATTTTTCGATGATGGATAATAATAATTTTCGATCCATCATGTCAAAGCCTTGTTCATCGACATCTAATAAATTTAAGGCTAAATCGGCCATATGCCGAGAAATAATGCCCTGCCCTTTGACTTCAGCGTAATCGCGAACACGGCGTAATAAACGATTGGCAATGCGGGGTGTGCCTCGCGCACGACGAGCGATTTCACCAGCACCCTCTTCTTCGATAGGAATGTTTAAAATGGCTGCCGCTCGTTTAACAATTTGCGTTAATTCATTGACGGAATAATATTCTAATCGTAAAACAATACCAAAACGATCGCGTAGAGGAGAAGTTAATAATCCGGCACGTGTGGTGGCGCCAACTAAAGTAAAATGCGGCAAATCAATTTTAATCGAACGTGCCGCTGGACCTTCGCCAATCATGAGATCAATATTGTAATCTTCCATGGCAGGATATAATACTTCTTCGATGACAGGATTTAACCGATGAATTTCATCGATGAATAACACGTCGCGTTGCTCAAGATTAGTGAGTAATGCCGCGAGATCGCCCGCCCTATCGAGCACGGGACCAGAAGTTTGGCGTAATTGGCTTTGCATTTCATTAGCAATAATATTAGCTAAGGTGGTTTTGCCTAATCCTGGAGGGCCATAAATAAATACGTGATCTAAAGCTTCTTGACGCGCTCGCGCCGCTTGCATGAATACGGCCAATTGAGCTTTTACTTTTTCTTGCCCAATATAATCCGATAAGGTTAAAGGACGAATGGATAATTCCTCGGTACGCTCTTCTTGTGTTGGCGTACTCGCTGTGATTAAGCGATCGGCTTCAATCATGTTTGACTCTTCCCTTTAACGCTTGTTTAATGAGTTCTTCGCACGATAAATTCTCATCGTTAAAAGGAGACAGCATTTTAGAGGCTTCTTGCGGTTTGTAGCCTAAATTAATTAACGCACTCATGGCTTCTTTAACGATTTGATTTTGATTGGATGACACTGCGCTATCAACAGTAATCAATTCGCTTGCAGAATTTAGTTTATGAAAATCCATCAGTTTATCTTGCATTTCAATGATTAAACGTTCTGCCGTTTTTTTGCCGACTCCAGGTAAACGCACCAAGGTGGTAATGTCTTTGTTTTGGACGCAATCTGCAAATACTTGCGGTTGGATGCTGGATAAAATACTCAGCGCTAATTTCGGCCCCACGCCATTCACTTTAATCAGAGTACGAAACAAACGCCGCTCCGTTTCTTCATAAAATCCAAAAAGAATCTGCGCATCTTCCCGCACCACATGATGGGTAAAGAGTTCTACGGATTGGTTAACGTCGGGGAGTTTGAAAAAGGTCATCATCGAAGTTTCAACTTCGTATCCCAAGCCGTTGATGTCGATTACCACGAGGGGTACTTGTTTAGCAATAATTTGCCCGCGAATTCGTCCTATCATCAATGGCTTACCGAAAACTCAAGTTAAGTAGGTACCAATCATATACAAAAAAGCGTGCGGAAACTAGAGGTAAAATAGATTTTATTCTGACGTTAGAATATCGGCAGTGCGTGTCTACAATTCGCTATTCTTAGAGCCTGTTCAATTTAAACTACACAGGAGTGGCGCACTGAAGGTGCGAAACTCCTGAACTAGTTGAATAAGCTTCAAGGCACAAAAAATCAAAGAAAGACGCTAAATCCTCGTCTCAATTAAAACTTTATTATCCTGTGGGACTGTTGCTTTTTATTGGTGACGGCGTTTGTTGATTAGTCTCTTCATCAACTGCCATAGTTGAAGAAGCTGTTGTTTTTGGCGGTTGAGAGCTATGAGAAAATAAACGCATGTTAGTGTTATTAATACTATCAGTATTAACATTCTTCTTATTGAATTTTGCCGTCTCAGGACTGACATTGGTATTAATCTTGATTAATCTACATTTTATATTATTTAAACGCATTGAGTTTTTAGCAACGTTTGTTATGTTTATGTTTGACCCAGTAAGAACTACATACTTAGGTGACTCAAAATCTCCGATGTTTACTCTGTAAATATTACTGTTTCGTGGCAATAAATTATTTTTATTTTGCTGGGAATTATTTATTGAATTTCTATTTTCATTATCAATTTCATTATTTTCTTTATTATCATCACCGGGCATAGTCCTTCTCCTTGTTCTATTTATTTAACACATGACACCTTAACCCTAAGGGGTTTTAAATAATAAAACTAGAAGGCTTGATTTAAGTAATAATAGGTTTGGCAAACAGAATTAAAAAACACTTCTTATTTGTTAGCGCTATTGTTCATTTATCAATTTTTCTAACTTCATTATTTTGTAGTAAAAATAGTACCGTAAAAAAGATGTACAGTCTAGTTATTTTTCAATTTTATAAACTTGAAGAAAAAAGCCTAGATAAAACAAGACGAAAGCAGACAAGAAATAACGAAAAAACGGGAGTGATTAGCAGAATATTCTAACCAGATGCGCGCAACAAATTGCAACGGCAAGGGCGTCGGCGGCATCCGCTTGGGGTTGACCATTCAAATTTAATAAGACACTGACCATGTGTTGCATTTGCTTTTTTTCCGCATTGCCATACCCCACCACTGCTTGTTTAATTTGACGGGCGGGATATTCGTGAATAGTTAATCCCGCGCGCGCTAACGCTAATAGCGCCACCCCGCGGGCTTGGCCGAGTTTAAGTGCTGAGCGCGGATTGCGATGAAAAAAAATGTCTTCAATAGCGGCAAGAGTGGGTTGGTATTGCGCAATAATATGATTAATACCCGTATAAACTTGATCTAAGCGTTGATAATGCTCGCCTTCCTGTGTTTTGATACAACCACTGGCAATATAATGAAGTTTTTGTCCGCGCCTGCCAATCACTCCATAACCGGTAATGCGCGAACCTGGATCGATGCCTAAAATAATGTCTTCCTTGATTAAAATAACTTATTCCTCCATCGGTAAATCGGCATTGGTAAATACGTTTTGTACGTCGTCTAAATCTTCTAACACATCAACTAATTTTAATAGTTTTTCGGCGGTTTCCGCATCTAAACTGACTTCTAAACTTGCAACCATGGTGGTATCCGCATGTTGTGGATTTAAATTTTTAGCCATCATCACTTCTTTTATTTTTAAAAAATTTTCGTTAGCAGTAATCACATCGATCGAATGATCATCGTGAATAATCACATCTTCAGCACCAGCATCAATGGCCATTTCCAGAATTTTATTTTCATCACTACCTGCGGGATAATGTAAAAATCCTTGCAGTTTAAATAAATAGGCAACCGATCCATCCGTGCCTAAATTACCACCGTATTTCGTAAACGCATGACGTACTTCACCCACCGTGCGATTGCGATTATCCGATAAACATTTCACCATGATTGCAACACCGCCTGGGCCATAGCCTTCATAGGTTAATTCTTCCATGTTATCGCCATCGGCATTGCCAGCACCACGTTTAATAGCGCGATCGATGGTATCGCGAGTCATGTTGGCGGTTAATGCTTTATCGACGGCTAAACGCAAACGCGGATTGGCATCCAGTACGCCCCCACCCATTTTCGCGGCTACGGTAATTTCTCGAATTAATTTAGTAAAAATTTTTCCGCGCTTGGCATCTTGCGCATTTTTTCGGTGTTGGATATTCGCCCATTTACTGTGACCAGCCATAATTTCCCCTTATTTATTGTGCTAATGCAAACATATTATTTAATGCGATTTTTGCCAATTCTGCGGTATTTTGCGGAACTTTAATTGGATTAACAATATGACCTTGCACTAAATTTTCTAATACCCAGGCTAAATGTTGTGGATCAGTGCGAAACATCGTCGAACACATCGACACGGTGGGTGCCATGAAACGCACAATTTTTCCTTGGTGTTGATAACGTTGATGCAAACGATTGACTAAGTTTAATTCGGTGGCAACTAACCAATGCGTATTCGCTGGTGATTCTTGAATGGTGTTAATAATAAACGACGTTGAACCCACGTAATCCGCGCGTTGACACACTTCAAAACAACTTTCAGGATGGGCGATAATTTTCGCTTCTGGATATTTTGCTAAATAGCGATCGATGTCTTCAGGTTTAAATTTATTGTGTACCGAGCAATAGCCTTTCCATAAAAATATTTTTGCAGCGTGAATTTGCTCGGAGGTTAATCCGCCCTGCGGCTGATTAAAATCCCACTCCACCATATCAGATAATGGGATCCCCATTTTATAGGCGGTATTGCGGCCTAAGTGTTGATCGGGAAAAAATAAAATACGCGGGCGTCGTTGCAGTGCCCACGTTAACACCGCTTGGGCGTTGGTTGATGTGCAAGTAATGCCGCCGTGCTCGCCACAAAAAGCTTTTAAATCGGCGGTGGAATTGACATAGGTTATCGGCGTAATTTCGTTTTCCACATCGAGGGTTTCACCCAGTATTTTCCAGGCTTTGCGCACATTTGTTAAATTCGCCATATCCGCCATCGAACAACCCGCGGCTAAATCGGGCAAGAGAGTAACTTGATCTTCGCGGGTCATGATGTCCGAGACTTCCGCCATAAAATGCACGCCACAAAATACAATATATTTGGCGCGTGCACTGGCCGCTTTTAAGGAGAGCGCTAAAGAATCGCCTGTGGCATCGGCATATTGATACACTTCATCGCGTTGATAATGATGACCTAAAATAAATAAATTCTCACCCAAAACCTGTTTAGCATGACGAATGCGTTTATCGCATTCATCGAGTGTTAAACCATAAAACGCTTCAAAGGGAATCGCTGTGCTCATAGTCTTATCTCACTAATGTTCAATCACTTTAATGGATAATTCGCGCAATTGTTGTGGATCAACTTGAGAAGGCGCATTGGTAAGTGGACAAGCCGCTGTTTGTGTTTTTGGAAAAGCAATCACTTCGCGAATGGAATCGCAACCTACCATTAACATCACTAAACGATCAAGCCCAAATGCTAGTCCTCCTAGCGGTGGGCATCCCGCTTTTAATCCATGTAATAAATGGCCAAATTTTTCTTCGGCTTGTTTGGCGTCGATAGTTAATAATTCAAAAATGCCCATTTGCAATGAATAGTCATGAATACGGATCGATCCGCCTCCCATTTCATAACCATTAATTACCATGTCATAAGCGCGTGATAACACTTGCAATGGGTTTTGTTTAATTTCTTCAAGATTCGTAATATTAGGTGCGGTAAAGGGATGATGAGTTGAGCTAATTCCCTGATCCGATTTTTCAAATAAGGGAAAATCCACCACCCACAATGGTTGCCAACCTGTTTGAATTAATCCGCAATCTTCACCCAACTTAATACGCAATGCGCCTAAGGCATCGCTGACAATTTTAAATTTATCGGCGCCAAAGAAAATAATATCGCCATTTTGCGCCTGTGTTCGTTGTAAAATGGCATTGGTTACTTCTTCGGTTAAAAATTTAATGATGGGTGATTGTAAACCTTTAAGGCCTTGTTCCAGTTGATTGACTTTAATATACGCCAAACCTTTCGCACCATATTGCCCCACAAATACTGCGTAATCATCTAATTGTTTACGAGTTAATAAATCGTTTCCACGAGGTAAACGCAAGGCACTTACGCGGCAGTTAGGATCATCCGCACAGTCACTGAACACACGAAAATCGACATTCGCCACTAAATCGTCAATATCGACAATTTCCAACGGATTGCGTAAATCCGGTTTATCACTGCCATATTTGGACATCGCACACGCATAAGTCATGCGCGGAAAGGGATTGGGTAAATCAACATTTAATAATTGTTTAAAGACATGACGGATTAAATCTTCCGCCAAGTGTTGCACGTCTTTTTCATCTACAAATGACATTTCTAAATCGAGCTGAGTAAATTCGGGTTGACGATCGGCGCGTAAATCTTCATCGCGAAAACAACGCACGATTTGATAATAGCGTTCAACACCGGCTACCATTAGTAATTGTTTAAACACTTGTGGCGATTGTGGGAGTGCAAAAAATTCGCCTGGATGAGTACGTGAAGGCACTAAATAATCACGCGCACCTTCGGGTGTGGCTTTAGTTAAATACGGTGTTTCCACTTCGACAAACTGTTGGCGATGTAAATAATCGCGCAAGGTTTGATTAAACGCAGAGCGAAATTGCAAACGCCGATACATTTCAGGACGACGCAAATCAATATAGCGATAACGCAGTCGGGCTTCTTCGGTAATATTATGATGATCATCAGGAATAAACGGCAATGGTTCGACGCGATTTAATACGGTTAATTCTAAACCTAACACTTCGACAAAACCGGTTTTCATCTCGGGATTTTCCGTGCCTTCAGGGCGCGGACGTATGCGACCCTTAACTTGCAACACATATTCGTTGCGAACAGTTTCGGCAATTTTAAATATATCGGGAAGATCGGGATCGTAAACCACTTGCACAATTCCCGTGCGATCGCGCAGATCAATAAAAATCACGCCGCCATGATCGCGTCTGCGATTCACCCAACCACATAAACTGATTTCTTCGCCTAATAATGATTGAGTAATGTCCCCGCAGGAGTGGCTACGCATGCGATAATTCCTTATGTAAATGTAAGATTAAGCACGCTATTGTAACGATATTTTTTCTCTTGGCTAGAGGGCACGTGGAATTCGTTGGTGAAGCCTGTTATTAAAATTTTTTGGCTCTGTCTATTCTAAACGAAACACTTTGCGCAAATACGCCAGATATGATTCATCTAAACACATGGTTTTATCCGGTGCATCGGATACTTTCGCCACGGATTGATTATTACAACGCGTCATTTTAATCACAATGTTTAATGAGGGATAGCCTAAATCATTGGTGAGTTGCGTGCCAATTCCAAACACTGGATGGGCTCTGTCTTTAAAACGCCAATATAATTCTAAGGCTAAACCAAACGTTAAACTGTCACTAAAGACTAAGGTTTTATGACGCGGGTCGACGCCCATTTGCTGATAATGAGCAATAATTTTTTCACCCCAATCAAACGGATCGCCGGAATCGTGACGCACACCATCGAAAAGTTTACAAAAATATAAATCGAAATCGCGTAAAAATGCATCCACGCCATAGGTATCGGTTAAGGCAATGCCTAAATCGCCACGATATTCTTGCTGCCATTTTTCAAAGGCAAATTTTTGACTATCGACTAAGCGCGGTCCACTGGCTTGGCAGGCTTGAATATATTCATGTGCCATCGTGCCGAGTGGCTTTAAGTGTAATTGTTTGGCAAATAATACATTACTGGTGCCGGTTAAATGATCGCGCAAATTATTTTTTAATGCCGTTAACACTTCTAAATGCCATTGCTTGGAAAAACGTCTGCGCGTACCAAAATCGGAAAATAAAAACTTTTCTTGATGAACACTGGTGTGAATGCGCGAAATTTTAGTGTCGAGACGTTTGCGCCCTTCAGTATAATCGGCATTAGGGTATTGATTGCGAAAATACACTTCACTCACAATCGCTAAAATCGGCACTTCAAATAAAATGGTATGCAACCACGGGCCGCGAATAATAATATCAAAACCCTGACTGGTGTCGATGTGAATAAATTCGCGATTCAGCTGAAAAATCCTTAAAAAATCGATAAAGTCGGGTTTAAAAAAACGAAATTGCGATAAATATAATAATTCGTCTTTGTCAAAACGCAATTGACATAAGTGATCGATTTCTTGCGAGATTTCTTGCGCGTACGGCGCTAAATGAATATCGGGATTGCGGCATTTAAAACGATATTCGACTTGATTGCCAGGAAATTGATGCAAAACCACTTGCATCATGGTGAATTTATATAAATCGGTATCTAATAAAGATTCAATGATCATAATAAACTGCCTGTTTCGCTATGAGTGGTCGTGGGTTGCCAGAGTTCATGCGTTGATTCACACAAAATAATTCCGGCATTTAACATATCGAATTTTGCTTGTTGAATGGTGCGCGCCTCCACCCCGCGGCAGGCGGCTAAATTCACGATCACGCGAAAGTGTTTGGCCAATTGCAGCGCTGTTGCTTTGACGCAATAATCAGTGGCAAGTCCACCGACGATGACGGTATTCATTTTATTTGCTAATAAATATTCAATCACACCCGTGCTTAATTGTTCGTGTAAATCGTGATAACACGCTCCATAAGGATGCATGTCTAATTCCACACCTTTCCAAATAAAAAAATCATAGTCTGAAGGATGCGGTAAGCCTTCTATTAATGAAAATCCTTTCGTTCCTACGATAGCATGTGGCGGCCAATAGTGATCGACATTTTTAAAGTCAGTGATTTTACTTAATGGCGGATGATTGTCATCGCTTACCCACACGGCCTGCGGATGATGCGCGTCTTTGCTGCCAATGCGTAATTGCGCAAATTGCGCTTGCCGATTTAATTCGGGCACAATGCTTTCTGCGTCTACAATAGGTAACTCTTGGGGACACTTGGGGGTAAACGCGTATTGCGCATCAACATCGAAGCTCGCGACAAAGGATTGTGGGGGGAGTTCTGTCATCGTAATTCTCTATGATGATTTTTCATAAGCACAATCTTACGCTGAGCCAACCAGAATGTCATCTAAGAGCCGTTCTTTGTTGGGGTGGATAGGAAAAAGCCTGATTTATTTATTGTTTGCGAAGGCCACGAGGAGAAGAATTGATGTATGCGCCAGCAATTTTCTGATCTTGTTCTTTTTGTTCTTCTTGTTCTTCCTGGTCTTCGTGTTCTTCCTGGTCTTCGTGTTCTGCGTGGTTGTCGTGTTCTTCGTCGTCGCTTAAATCATTAACATCGATAATTAAACTAGGTGAATGTGCATTATTTCCATCATGTTCATGAATTTCATTATCTTCATTATTTTGATTTGAACATAAATCAGGAGCAAGACAGTAGCCAACACCAAAAACAAATAGCACTCCAACTCCAAGCGGCAATGATACATACGCCATAACAGCGAAAGATCCGAGCCCACCAACAATAGTAATGCCCTCAGCACAATCAACTCTGGTACACATAAATATATTATTCCTTATTGTTTTAAATGAAAATTAACGAGTCATAGTACACAATACAATTGACCTCTGCAAAAACAGAGTTTTGCGATAATTTCTAACCAACCATAATCTTACGCTAACAGAACCTGAATATTATCTTGGATAATAAAAGCCATCATGGTGGTATTATCGGCAACGAAAACTAACATGTCATTAAGATAAGGAATTCTTCGTGAAACTAGTAGAAAACTGACCCTTTTCGACATCGTCATAGCTAGCTTCATTTTCTTTTGTATCATAATCTAATGATTGACTGTTTGAGCTATCAGATCCTCCGTTACTCTTAGGTGGTAATGAAGTTGAACGAGGTGCGCTACCTTGGTAGGAGGATTGAGTCGCTTGCATTATCCCACTACCAAAAAAAGGGCTATTTGAGTTGTTCTTGCATAAAATAACGCAGCCCACAATAGCGCTCGTCACCGCCACCGTTACTCCAGCCCCAACTGACAAATACACGCCAATAAGTGTACCTCCGATGATCCCAACACAAGCAACGCAAGCGCCACAGCAAGTTAAGCAAGTTATGTTAGGCATAGTATCTTATTCCTTATTGTTTTAAATGATAAATAATGCCGAATTGTACACAATTTAGTTAGCGTTTGCAATCAATTCGGAGAAGGCGGGATTCGAACCCGCGTGGGAGTTTACACCCCCCATCCGATTTCGAGTCGGCGCCGTTATGACCGCTTCGGTACCTCTCCATATAAAAATAAAATTAAACGTGCAAGGGTATTCCTAATCGTTGAGCGATGATTTCGTAGGATTCAATCACGTTACCTAAATCACCGCGAAAACGATCTTTATCGAGTTTTTGGTGAGTGGATTTATCCCACACTCGACAACCATCGGGCGTGAATTCATCGCCCAACACAAGCTTACCTTCGGCACGGCCGAATTCTAATTTAAAATCGACTCATAATAAACTGGCTTGTGAAAATAAATATAGATTCACATTTTTGCATAACACTCCGCCTTGTTGTCAATCGTTATTGAGCGGGCAATTTACGCTGTTGATTGATCAGTTGCATTGCTTCACTATGGGGCGGCATTAAGTTAATTTTAGCAGGAGCACGCGTATTGGTGATGGGCGGCAAAGGATATTTTTCGTGAATATTATCCGCACTTAATCCGGCTGGAATTTGTAGCGCATGCTCTTGCTGACTGGTTAAATAAGCAGGATTTTCACTCATTTGAAATTGCGAGACTTGGCGCGATAACCCAGCACAACCCGCCAAGATTAAAGACGACAACATTAAAGTGGTGATTTTACCAAACGTATTGTTAATTAACATAGATTAATTTACCTCAGCAAGTTGCATGGCTTCACGTAAAGAGCCGTGATAGCACGATGATAAAGGGGTTAATGGTAATCGAATTGAATTTTTGATCAAGCCCATTTCACTTAAACACCATTTACTGGGAATGGGATTGGCCTCAATAAATAAGTGTTTGTGTAATACTGCTAATCTGTCGTTAAGTTTCAAGGCAGTGGAATAATCGCCACTCAATACCGCACTGGTCATGTGTTTCATGAGTTTAGGGGCCACATTGGCGGTGACGGAAATCACGCCCTTTGCACCTAACATCATTAATGCAAGAGCAGTTGCATCATCGCCACTGTAGACCGTCATACTATCACCACAACGGCTTAAAATTTCTTGCGCGCGCACCGTGTTACCCGTGGCTTCTTTAATCCCGACAATGTTAGAAATAGTAGCTAAACGCTCTACCGTTTCAGGTAATAAATCCACGGCGGTGCGACTAGGAACGTTGTATAAAATTTGTGGGATTGCGGCTGATTTTGCAATCGTCAAATAATGTTGATATAAACCTTCTTGAGTGGGTTTGATATAAGCAGGTGTCATGATCAAACAGGCATCAACGCCTAACTGCATGGCATGTCGAGTTTTTTCGACGGCATCTTGAGTGGCTGTGCCATAAGTGCCGGCAATGACGGGTAATCGCGAATTAGCACGATTCACCGCAAATTCAATCACACTACTGTGTTCTTGTGCGCTTAAGGTGCCACTTTCACCGGTGGTGCCAGAAACAATTAAGCCATCTGTTCCCGCCTCCACATGCCAATCAATTAATTGTTCGAGTGCGGCATAATCGATATTGCCTTCATCATCGAACGGAGTCACCAAAGCAACCATGCTTCCACTAAACATTTTTTACACTCCCCTATTCAGAAATGACGGCGCATGAATAAAAGAGCATAGTAGCGCCGCTAAGAGGAGTTGACAAGAAATTAAAGAGTAGCGAGAATGCCACCCCATGAAACAGAAATTATTAGTGACTCTTTACACCACGGGCGAACCGACCATCATCAGCCAAGTCTGCCGCTTGATTGCGGATAATGGTGGTAATATTGTGGAATCTCGTTTAAGCGATTTGGATAGCGACCAAGTTTTTACAGCCATTATTGCGGGGACGTGGGATGCTATTGCTAAAACCGAAGCAGGCTTAATTCATTTTTGCCAGCGCCATGCGCTGCCTATCCTGCATAAACGCAGCGAACCCAAAGAATATACCGAGCATTATTTAAATTATCAAATGCAAGCGATTGGGGTCGATGAGCCTGGCATTTTATCACGATTAGTCGATTATTTTGTCGAACAAAATATTCCTATCCAAGAATTATTCACCACAAATTTTTTATCTACCCCCAGCATGACGCCGACGATGTCGATCACTATGTCACTGCTGGTGCCGGTGTCAGTGCTCATTTCATCGCTGCGTGAAAATTTCTTTGAGTATTGTGAATCGTATAATCTCGATGCCTTATTAGAACCGGAAAAATTGTAAGGAGAAAATTATGAGTGATACTATTGCCTTAGGAAAAACCATTCCCAATTTTACCATTGAAGCAACCAACGGAAAAAAAATTCAATCGGCTGAATTAAAAGGTCATAATGTGGTGTTATATTTTTATCCTAAAGATTGCACCCCGGGCTGTACCTTAGAAAGTG
Organism: Legionellales bacterium; assembly: GCA_026125385.1. NCBI lineage: Bacteria > Pseudomonadati > Pseudomonadota > Gammaproteobacteria > Legionellales > Legionellales bacterium. The sequence goes on along the minus strand of JAHCLG010000027.1, from coordinate 20,535 downwards.
AAACATTCCGCGATTTTCATAAAAAATTCCAACAACACAATACTCTTATTTTTGGCATTTCTCGCGACAGTATTAAATCGCACGAAAATTTCAAAAGCAAATATCAGCTCCCCTTTGAATTATTAAGCGATCACAACGAAGCCTTATGCGAATTATTTGATGTGATCAAAATGAAAAACATGTATGGAAAACAAGTCCGCGGCATCGAACGCAGCACCTTTTTGTTAAATACCGAATTAAAACTCGTCAAAGAATGGCGCAAAGTGAAAGTGCCTGGGCATGTGGAAGAGGTGTTGAGCGCGGTGAAGGAGTTGAGTAATAGCGCGACGTTAAAATAATCTCTGCTTTACTCTTAAGATTAATTTTACTGGGTATAGTTGGTTATCCATTGAATAAATTTTTCATTTTCATATTTTTCCTTGTCCTCATTTGATGTAAATCCCTGTGTCTATTAATTTGGGGTAAGATCAATATGACGAACCATCAATCATGTTATCCAATAAAAACATCCTTATTCCGCAACTCCACCCCGCGGCCATGCGGTTAATACCGCTTTTACCACGGTTGCTAAGGGAATAGCAAAAAATACGCCCCAGAATCCCCAGATGCCACCGAAAATTAAAATCGCGATGATGATCGCAACGGGGTGTAAATCCATGATTTCGGAAAATAATACCGGGACTAATATATTGGCATCTACTGTCATGATGATTGTGTATATCAATAATAAATAAAAAAAGTGCGCGCTTAATCCCCATTGGATTAAGGCAATTACCACAACCGGCACGGTCACCACAATTGCGCCAATATAAGGAATAATAACAGAAGCACCGACTAATGCGGCTAACAACATCGCATACGATAAATTCATGAAGGCAAATGCCAGATAGGCCGTAATACCAACGATAATTAATTCAATAATTTTACCGCGCACATAGTTACCGATTTGCAAATTGACTTCTTGCCACACTTGCAAAATTAAACGGCGTTTTTTCGGTAGATATTGGTTAAACCAAGTAATTAATTTTAATTTATCCATGAGGAAAAAATAAATTAATAATGGCACTAATACCAAATAAACCACCAGCTCGATGATGTTGGGGATTGAGGAAATCGAAAATGACAGTAGCCATTGTCCAAAACGTGCCATTTGTATTTTTGATTCGTTTATTATATTTTGCACTTGGGTCACCGTGACATAATCTGGATATTTTTCCGGTAAATGCATTAGGGTTTGCTGAAAACGCGTTATCATAAAAGGAATTTCATTAATTAAATTGGTGCTTTGTTGCCAAAGGGTTGGTAGTAGTCCTAAAAATATCATTAATACCAGGCCTAAAAATAAAATAAATACAAGTAATACCGCCAGCCAGTGCGGCACTTTTATTTTTTCAAGGGGAGTAATTAAAGCTTGTAGTAAATAGGCTAATACTAAACTGACTAAGGCGGGCGCCAACATACGACCCATTAGGGTAATAACCAGCAAAATAATGATGAGTGAAAAACATAACATCACTGCATCGGCTTCTGCAAAAAATCGGTTATACCATTCTTTAAATTCCTGGATCATAAAGTACGTTTCCGAATTAGAGTAAATGTTTTAAGACGGCGACCATTTCACAGGCTGCATCAATCGCTTCACGACCTTTATGTCCATGTACGCCACCACAGCGATCGAACGCTTGTTGCTCATTTTCTGTGGTTAACACGCCAAAAATAATCGGAATATGCGCGTGCAGGGCGACTTGTTGAATGCCCTCTGAGACTTGCTGACAGACGTAATGATAATGATCGGTTTCACCACGAATGATGGCACCTAATGTCACAATCGCTTTTAAATGTTTTTGCGTGGCGAGTACTTTGGCACACAAAGGAATTTCGACAGCGCCTGGTACCCAGGCAATGGTGATTTGATCGGGATTAAAATTTAATTCTTGTAAACGCGCAAGTGCGCCATCGTATAATTTTTGAGTGACTTCAAAATTAAAACGCGAAACCACTATCGCAATATCAAAAGTGGGAAATACATTTTTTTCATCGATGATCCGCATGTTTAAATTAATCTCCTAGATTTGTTAATAAATGTCCTAGTTTATCGCGTTTGGTTTTTAAATAATGAACGTTGTCTTGATTGGGTAAACTTTCAATTGGCACACGATCGGTGATTTCAATACCAAAACCGCCAATACCATAAATTTTGCGCGGATTATTGGTGAGTAAGCGCATTTTTTGAATGCCTAAAAAACGCAAGATTTGTGAGCCAATACCATAATCTCGCGAATCGGCTGGCAAGCCTAAATGATGATTGGCTTCCACGGTATCGAGGCCTTCATCTTGCAGCGCATACGCACGAATTTTATTAGCAAAGCCAATTCCGCGACCTTCTTGGCGCATATAGAGTAATACCCCGCCTTCTTCGGCAATTTTGTGCAACGAGGCGCGCAATTGCCAACCACAATCACAACGTGCCGAAGCAAAGACATCGCCGGTTAAACATTCAGAATGCACGCGCACTAAGGGTGGAGTTTCTGTGGTTAATTCGCCTTTGATTAAGGCAATATGCTGGAGTTGATCGATATGATTAGAAAAAACGACGACTTTAAAATCCCCTAATTCTTCTAACGGCAAACGCGATTCTGCGATTTTTTCCACTAAACATTCGGTACGTTGACGATAAGCAATCAGATCGTTGATGGTAATAATTTTTAAGTGATGCTTTAGGGCAAATTGTTCTAAATCGGGAACACGAGCCATGGTGCCATTTTCGTTTAATATTTCACAAATGACTGCGCCAGGTTTGAGTTTGGCAATTTTCATTAAATCAACCCCGCCTTCACTGTGACCGGCACGAACTAAGACACCACCTTCGCGAGCACGAAGTGGAAAAATATGACCTGGTTTAACAATATCGCTGGGCGTTGACTGTTCATCCATCATCACCGCAATCGTACGTGCGCGATCATAGGCTGAAATTCCTGTGGTAATGCCACTGGCCGCTTCAACCGATAACGTAAATGCGGTTTGCCAACGCGATTTATTTTGAGCGACCATCAGGGGAATTTCTAAGCGATCGAGCGTACTACCAGGCACGGATAAACACACTAAACCTCGCGCGTGGGTTATCATAAAATTAATGGCTTCTGGTGTTGCAAATTCGGCGGGTAATACTAAATCGCCTTCGTTTTCGCGATCTTCATCGTCAATTAAAATAATCATTTTGCCTTGCTTGAGATCGTCAATGGCATCTTCTATTGTGGAGAAATGACTCATGCGACGGACTCCAAAAGTTGTTGGCGCTGTGCAAATTGTTGTAACATAATTTTGACTAACCAATCAAATTCAATATTTACAGTATCGTTAATCGTTAGATGATTTAAATTGGTGTGTGCTAGGGTGTGAGGAATTAACATACAGGTGAAGGAATCTTGATTGACTTCATTGATGGTGAGACTCACCCCATTCACCGAGATGCTCCCTTTTTTTAATAATAGCGCTTGTGATTCGGCGAGAATACCGCTGAATACCATTTCGCGAAAATCTGCCTGCTGATGGATAGCCGTAACGATTGCGGTTTGATCGACATGACCTTGCACAATATGTCCCCCTAAACGATCGCCCACGGCTAAAGAACGTTCTAAATTAACCAAGCTGCCTTCTGCTAACATGTTTAAATTCGTCACGTTTAAGGTTTCCGGCGATAATTGCGCGCTGAAAATCGCGTGTTGAAAATCGTTGACGGTGACGCATACGCCATTTACTGCAATACTTTCGCCCAGTACCAAATCGTTAAATTGGGATGCTACTAGAATTTCTATTCCCGCGCTGTGCACGTGACGCGACAACACTTTTCCGACGTGGTCAATAATACCTGTATACATGCTTAAGCCCTTAGCGCCTGTTCAAAATCTCCAATCTTGGTCATAAACTGCCGATTTTCTGACTCAAGCTTGGAGATTTTGAACAGGCTCTTATTTCTCGATAAAAGGATTTTACCGGTTAAGTTCTATGGGTTGCAAGAAAACTTATCATTCATTTATTACTTAGTGATGTTTTTTAAAAATTGCGTAATTCTAGCTTTCGATTCAGAAACTTGATCAGATTTGTGATAGATTTCGAGCAAACTCACCACCTGACGTCTAGAGTCATACGCATAAATTATTCGTATTCCACTCTGTGAGCCGCGACCTTTAAGCGCTTTACAGGCAAATTTTCTTATTTTGTAAATTTTGATAACCTCAGAATTCAAGCCTGGAATTAATTCAATACTATTATTATCAATTTTCTTGATATGCAATAACTCAATAGCATTTTTTTTAGCAACTGCAATATCGTCATCGAGTGTTTTAAATCGTTTTTTAAGTTGCTTAAGGTCTTTGAGAAAGGAGGTAGATACTTCATATTCAATTGTTTTCACCATGCAAATAATTCCGTATTGATGTATCTGAAGTGCGATAAAAGACAGCTTCGTAATCCAGCACTTCATTGACCTTTGCACTTATCCAGGGCACATCTCGATGAGAAAGATCGGATAAAGCTTTAGCATTAAGATCAGAAAGCCGTTGAATTTCCCAATCAATATGTTCTTTTTCTTGGCCATTTAGCACGCTGAGATCTGGCTCAACCACAGGGTTAATGAGATATTTAGTTTGCTCATGTTGATAATATTTACTTTTTATTTGCTCGATTTGATTATTCTTAATCATTTCTTTAATAACATGCTCAAAAATTCTTGGGGTAGGCCCATAATGATTTCTCGTAAATTCTAGCCCCATGAGTTGTTCTTCATATTTTTCATAATAATCAAAATCAATAAAATATAATATTTTATATAAGGCGGTCATACCAATATTAGGTTTGCCCCCTATTTTTTTTAGCAAATATAAGAAAACCTGTTTAAACTTATCGAGATTGACTTGAGGAATGCTGATCCTAATTTCATTTTTCATGCTCAATTTAGAATTCTTAGTATTATTAACTTCAATTACAAGATCCAACTCTTGCTCTTGTAAAAAATTCTCTAAGCTCAAATTAAAGATATTGGCTAATTTTTTCGCTTCTGCAATTGTTAATTCCCGTTCTCCCCGCTCTATTTGAATATAGGTGGGTCGCGAAATACCTAGTTTATCTGCAAGATATTCCTGAGTTAAGTGCTGTTTTTTGCGAAGTTTTTGAATAAATAATGAAATCATTTTAACGCATCGAAAAATAGTTGGCCTATAGCGACTATAGAAAATGTTGGATAATTTGTCAAATAAAATGTAAATAATTTTTACATTTTTGAGTAGGTAAAACCAGTCAATAGATTCAAATTTTAAGCGTAGACCCTCACTGCTGCCCCTCAGACGTAGATTTTTTACTAGGCGGTAATACTGAAGGTTTATTTTTGCTGGGTTTGGTCTCTACACCAATTTGTTTCAAGGCATTATCGATGCAATTCGCGAGCGCGCCATCTTTTTTTCCCAAACATTGCGGTGCAACGGATTTTAAGGTATCCATGTTGATATTATCATAGGAAACATTTCCACCATCGTTATTGCTGGCACTTTTGGCTTGTTTACTTAAATCTTCCAAGGCCGATTCTTTGGCTAAGGTCGATTCTTTGGGTACGCCATGCTGCATTTTTTGATCGGAAGAAGATTGCTGGTTTTGAGTAGGCGGCGTTGAGTGAGTCGTAGGGGAATTAGGATTTGTTGGATTATTGATGATTGAACTTGAGCTAGGGTTATTCACATTATTATCATTAGTATTAGTTGTTGCATTTTCAGAACTAGGATCTGAATTAGCATCACTATTTGTCGTCGCATTTTCAGGATTTAAATTTAGGTTATTAGTAGGATCGGTTGCTGAATTTTCGGGATTAGGATCTGAGCTCGTATCGCCGCCGGGTGTGGCAGAATTTTCGCTAGTGGAGTTAGCGCTAGTTTCATCAATAGCACTCGGTTGATGAGAACGTAATATTGATTTATTCGTTGCAATCGCATTCACTGCCAATTGATTTGCAGTCGGGCTGATGTTTATATTCGCGTAAAGTGGATTTGAAATACCAATACCAACGACGAATTCAATCAAACACAATACCAAGCGTAACCACGCCTTCATTCGTATTACTCCACCTGTAAAATTTATGGTGCGATTTAAAGGACGTATTATACTCAATTCACATTAAAATGCGATATTTCTATGCTTACGCAGGTATAGCGCTTACCGTTGAAATGGGAAAAATAAGTAAACCAGTCACATTAAGAGCCCGTATTCCGTTATGCTACATACGGGCTACACTTTGCACCTTTAAGTTATGCGCTCAATTAATTTTAAATTCGATACCTTGTGCCAAAGGCAAATCATTACTCCAGTTAATCGTATTCGTTTGGCGACGCATATATGCTTGCCAAGCATCCGATCCCGATTCACGCCCGCCACCTGTTTCTTTTTCACCACCAAATGCTCCGCCAATTTCAGCACCCGACGTGCCAATATTAATATTCGCAATTCCGCAATCGCTGCCACGTGCGGAAAGAAAATATTCCGCGTGTTTCACATTAGTGGTAAATAAAGCGGAAGATAATCCTTGTTTCACATTGTTTTGCAATGCAATGGCTTCATCAAGCGTTTGATACGACATCACATAAAGAATGGGCACGAAATTTTCGTGTTGAACCATGTCCCACTCATTTTTGGCAGCAACTATGGCGGGTTCGACATAAAAACCGGGTTTATCCAACACCTTACCACCCGTTAAAATTTCACCGCCCTGTTGTTGAGCCGCGTTGAGGGTGTTGAGATAAACTTCGACGGCTTGCTTATCGATAAGTGGTCCCATTAAATTTTTGGCATCCAGCGGATCACCAATGGTAATTTGCTGATACGCATTGACTAAGCGTTTAACCACCGTGTCATAAATGGAATTATGAATTATCAAGCGTCGTGTGGTCGTACAACGTTGCCCCGCCGTTCCCACTGCGCCAAACACCACGGCGGGAATTGCTAAGGATAAATCGGCGGTTTCATCGATAATAATCGCGTTATTACCTCCTAACTCTAGAATACTTTTACCAAAACGTTTCGCCACAGTGGCGCCCACCTGGCGTCCCACGGTGGTTGAACCAGTAAACGAAATTAATGCGACACGTTCATCTTCCACAAAGCGCTGACTTAAATCGTTATTGTGAGGTATAAATAAATGAAAAATACCCTCATAACCAGATTGTTGCATCACGCTATTACAAATATGTTGCACGGCAATCGCACATAAAGGGGTTTTGGGAGAAGGCTTCCATACACTCACATTGCCGCAAATTGCAGCAAGAAATGCATTCCACGCCCACACCGCTACCGGAAAATTAAAGGCGGAAATAATGCCAACAATTCCGAGTGGTTGCCATTGCTCATACATGCGATGATCAGCGCGTTCTGAATGCATGGTTTTTCCATAAAGCATCCGCGATTGGCCGACGGCAAAATCGGCGATATCAATCATTTCTTGAACTTCACCATCGCCCTCTTGTTTGGATTTTCCCATTTCGTAAGCCACCAAACTACCCAACGCATCTTTATGTTCACGCAGCGCATTGCCCATTAAACGAATAAATTCTCCACGTTTGGGTGCAGGCACTTTGCGCCAGCTTAAAAATGCTTTTTGCGCTTGAGTGATAACACGTTCATAATCTTGTGAGGAACAGGCAAATACTTTGGCAATTTCTTTTGCATTCGTGGGAGAAACAGAAATAATATCTCCCGCATTTTGTGTGTCACTCCACTGCGCACTTCCCCAGCAGGCGCCAGAATTTTGGGGGTTTATACCAAGTTTTTTTAAAAATTCCATGATGTTCACCTCTAGTTAATTGCGTAATACGCGCCAAAACGATTCGCTAAAAATTCATCCAGATTAAATTGTTCTTGATACACTAAACCGCGATACTGTTGCGGTTGATTTAATACCATATCCACCACAGCAGTGATACCAGCGGCTGTCGTAATTTGAATGGCAGACCACGTTAACCCGGCAAGCGTCACAGGATACACTTTGTTAACATAATTTTCTTCGATTAAATGTCCGTGTTGTTTTCCCGTCACTGAAGAATATACGATAACCACATCTTGATACGTTTTAGGAACGGCATTTTCTAAAATGCGTTTTAAGGTATCGCGATCGTCGTTCAAGCGCAAATCATTCATCAATAACCGCATTTTTTTACAATGTCCCGGATAACGAATAGTTTTATAATTCATAGATCGCACCTTTCCTGCATGCAATTCTGCGAGTGATCCCAATCCACCCGATGTATTGAATGCTTCATATTCTACACCGTCTAAAATGATGGCTTCCAAGCTGCCAAGTGGTGGTAGAGTGACATTTTCACCCTGCTCAATCGCATGACAGGGATTGCCATATTCGTTGATTAATCCATCTGTTGACCAAGTTAAAGAATATTGCAAGGCATTGCTGGCATTAATGGGTAATGCACCTACGCGCATTTTTACACTATCCACCTGCTGAAAATGCGACATCAAATGATTCGCAACAATCGAAATAAATCCAGGTGCTAAGCCACATTGTGGTACAAAGGCCGTGGTGGCATGTTTAGATAATTCTTTTACTGCTTGCGTGACGCTGACGTCTTCTGTTAAATCGAAGTAATGAAGTCCCTGTTCGCAGGCGAGCTTGGCGACATCGATATTACAAAAATAAGGCAAACACGAAATAATTGCCGTGAACTGGTGTTTTTTAATGAGTGCCGTCATTTTTTCGTGATCACGCACATCGATTTCGACCGTAGAAAGATGTTGACGAATCGCTTTTAACCGAGAAATATCTGCGCCTTGAAAATGTAAATCGGCTAATACGACTTCATAGTCGTTAGTCTCCGTGAGTAAACAAGCAATTAAAGTCCCTATTTTACCCGCTCCTGCAATTAAAATTTTACGCATATAGTTTCTCTCCGTTTATACGAATCTTCATCTGAAAAATAAAATCCGATTCTCGCAGGTTTCTAGGCTAAATTCAAAAATTTGACTAAAAAAGTACGCTCGCCTTTTTTGAGTAAATCAGTATATACTTAAGAAATTTAAATACATCAACTCGATTACCATCATGCCACGTTACCTAATTTTTTTAGTGATCTTCATAGCACTTGCAGTCAATGCACAAACCACAACCCCCGCTGCCTCCACATTAAGTGAAAAAGCGGGTTTTTCAACCTGCCCGCCAATTGCAAGCTTGCAGGTCGATAATTTACGCTGGTCTGCACCCGGTGGCTGGGTAAGCTATTATCAATCCTTTGTGCAAGAGGTGGCGCATTTTAACGGCGCGCATTGGATTGGAGTAAAAATTGGAAAAGTGCTGTGCACGTATACAGGCGCGTCCCAGTACGCCTTTCCACTCACTCTGGAAAATGCAGCCTTTATTTACAAACCGATTGGTAATAAATGGGGTCAAGAGGTCAATGGTGTGGTAAATTGTCTTTCTAATAATATTAATGACTGCCCTTTTTACATTGTAAAAAAATCAAATACATTGCCCAATGAAAATGAATTATTAAATCTGAAAAAATAATTTATGCGCATTGCACTTTCACCAACCTGGGTTGTTCAGTATACTGCGATAATCACCAGGTTAAAGTAGAGATTTTCATTGGTTGTGGGGAAAACAATTATCACTCAACTCAAGAACGCTATTATAGAATGGCGGATTCTCATTTCCCATTTTCTTCAAACTATTTTAACGAAGAAGCAAACATCATGGCTACTGATAACGAGTGGCATCGTTATCTTTTTCTTTAGCGTATTTTTACCTGCTTCAGCCACTTCAATTCAGTTAATCAATCATATCGAAGGACTGCAAGATCCATTATTAAAAAATGTCAGTAAAAGCCTCACAGTCATTCAAAACAGTCATGGCAATCCGGTAGATGTCGATCTCATTCAATATTGGTATGAGCATAGTAATAAAGCCATTAAAATCGCTTTACAACCGTATGGTTATTTTACCCCTCACATAACCAGTCACTTACAGCGTATTTCACCGAATCTTTATCACGCCAATTTTACGATTGACCCGGGAGTGCCTACGATTATCCGAGAAATACAAGTTAAGATCAGTGGTGAGGGAGCAAATTTAGCACTATGGCAGCGTTTACGCGCAAGATTGCCGATTAAAGTGGGGGAAGTTTTTAATAGCGAAAACTATGAAAAATCTAAACAGCTCCTATCCGATGCGGCAAATCGACGCGGTTTTTTGCATGCAAAATTTCACGTCAGCGAAGTACAAGTTAATACCGATACCCACACGGCAGTCATTGTTTTGCAGTTTGATACGGGAATACGTTATTATTTTGGGGATTTTCATTTTCAGCAAAGTGCCTATTCAGAACGTTTTTTACGGCGTTTTATTTGGCTTAAACCGGGCGATCCTTATTCACCTTCAGAAGTCACTCGCTTGCAACAAAATTTAGTGAATAGTGGTTTTTTTCAGCAAGTGAATGTCACCCCGGAAGAAATTAATCCCAATCAACCGATTATTCCTGTTAATATCCAGCTTGCACCACTGGCCGCTCGCCAATATCTGATCGGAGGTGGCTATGGCACGGATACGGGTATTCGTGGCACGTTGGGAATTAACTTTCGCCGCGTCACTAAAACTGGCCAACAATTTAAGGGATTAATTCAAGGCTCGCAAAAAAATAGCAGTTTAATTACTGAATATACCATTCCAGGAAACGATCCTTTAACCGAACGTTACGCCATTTCAGGAGTAGTCGAAAACTCGCGCCCACAATCCTTTCAAAATCGCGTAAAAAAAATCAGTGTGAGTTATATCACCAGCCCAACTTACTGGCAACGTACCATTGCATTGAGCTATCAACAAGATATTAATCAAAATGCAGATTTTATTAATCGTCATACTCATTCACTCTATCCCAGTTTAACCTATTTTTATTTAAACGCGCGCGATCCTATCTACTCACCCAATGGTTCAAAAATCAGTATTAGCACATTAGCAGGCGCGCAATATTTAGGATCAAGCACCAGCTTTGCGCAAATTCAAACAATGGGCAAACTCATTATTAGCCCTTGGGACGGCACACGATTTTTATTTCGCGGCAATCTGGGTTTTACTGCTGTTAAAGATTCACGTAATCTTCCTTTAAGTATGCGTTTTTTTGCAGGCGGCACCAATTCGGTACGCGGCTATGGATTTGAAGATTTAGGACCAGGGACATTTTTATTAATAGGCAGCGCGGAAGCTCAACAACGTATTTATGGTAAATGGTATATCAGTACTTTTCTCGACAGTGGTAATGCCATAGATCATTTTCCTAAATTAAACGATTTAAAACGCGCTGTCGGCGCAGGTCTGGTATTTGTGACACCTGTCGGACCCATCGAATTAAGCTTAGCAAAACCGATTCATGATCCCTTTAATAAAAAATGGCGGTTACAATTTACCGTAGGACCTGATTTATGAAAGCACTTCATTACCTTACTCATAAATTATTGTGGATACCTTTATTATTTTTAATTCTATTTTTATTTTTAATCTATTCTAATCCTGGATTAACTATGATGATTTGGGTCGTTGGCAAAATTGAGCCTAGTTTATCGATAAGTGATGCGCAGGGAATGTTAGGCGGGAAAGTTCGTATTGCAAATATTGAATATCATGATCCCTCTGTCACAGTGAAGATTAACGACGCGCATGTTCATATTCATCTGCTTGCACTATTAAAAGGCCGTATTTCATTATCACCTTTAACCATGACTAAGTTAGATGTTCAGTATCACAATGACACCAGCACTCCCGCAACAAAAATGAATATTCCCTGGGAAATTAATTTGCATAAAACCCATATTGAGCACGTGATTGTCGATCAACATATTCATCTCGATAAGGTTACTCTCACGTTATTCGCCCATCATCAACACCTTGAGTTAACCAGTGATTTCGAACAAGCGCATTACAATATCGCAAAACTCCAGCGAGGAAAAATTAAATTCCAATTGGATTATCCGCGCTATTCATTACAGTCTGCAAGTCAAGTCATTCTTGGCAAGGCATTATTTGACAAGGGCATTATTCAACTACAAGGAACCGATAAAAAACTCACCCTATCGTCGCAACTGGGTAATAAAAAAGAAGATAAATTAGCCCTGCAAGGCAGTTTTTTGTTTACATCTAATTTCCAGTATCACTTTAATTTAATCACTCACGATCTCGACTTAGAAAAAATAGCGCCTTACTTACAGGGAAAATTAAATGCTAATTGGGTAGTTGCTGGCTTTAATGACGATAACATCAACAAGCTCACCCTTTCTGGCTCGGGAAAGTTGAATCAGAACCCCCTCAATAGTCAGATTAGCCTAGCATGGCTCGATCAAAATATTCATAATTTAAATGCTAAACTACAACTAGGTTCAGCAACTTTAGATTTACGTGGCGATAAATTTCAATATTGGCATTTACGTTGGCAAACACATATCCCCGATTTACAAACGATTTATGCTAATGCTTATGGCTCAATTCAGTTTAATGGGCAATTTCGTGGTACTTGGGATAATCCTAGTATCAATAGCGAATTTAACTTGAATAATTTGCATATCCCTCCACTTAGAATTGCCGCGGGAACAGGAAAAATAAGTATTAGTCAAAAAGCGCTTAAGACTTTAACGGCGGAATTTCATAACCTTCACTACCATCACCATCAGATCGATCATGCTAAACTACAAGGACACGGTGATTTGCCTAATCATCAGCTTGCGATTAATTTGCAAACTTTAAAACAAAAATTCGTTTTAAAACTGTTAGGGCACTATTCTGCGGAACAATGGCAAGCACAAACCCAACAATTACAGTGGCTAGATTCCACGCAATCTATCTGGAAGGCCACACGTTTACCCACGATTAACATATCACAGCAAGCCATGAGTATTTCACCATTCTGCTTGCAACATCATTCCCGTGCTATGTGTTTACAATTAAATTGGCAGGATCATGGTAACTGGTTAATTGCAACCAGTTTAAAAAATCTTGATTTAAATGCGCTCTTTCCTCAATTACCGAAAATAACCAGTTTATTTAATCTCCAGTTAAATCTTCACAATCATCAAAATCAATTACGTGGAAAATTAACCGCAAGCCTCACACCAGGAGAGCTACGTTATTTATTACTTGGGCAAGCGTTTACTACGCCTATTCTTCCTTCGGAATTTACCATTAATCTCGATGATCAGCATTTTAGTGCGCTGGGTAATCTACGTTTTAGTAAAAATGAAGCATTAACATTAGATCTCAAGCTACCTGGCTATCATGGTCAAGGCATCCCCACGCTCAAGCAAGCATTAACGGGAAATATTAAACTGAATTTAACTCATTTGGCGGTGTTAACCGCTTTTATTCCTGAACTACAAAATCCTCAAGGCGACATTAATTCGCAATTAACTCTGGCAGGAACGCTTGCTCATCCTACTGCAGAAGGTGATTTCAAACTCAATATTCGCCAAGCAAACATTCCCCGTCTTAACTTAACAGTTCGCGATCTTGGAATTCATTTACGCACGCAAAATGATGGGCATCTGCAATTAACCGCGGGGGTGAAATCGGAACAAGGAAATTTAGCACTTACCGGTAATGGTCTATGGAAACCAGGAGATTTTTCTCTGCAGCTAAAATTAACGGGAAAAAACGTTCTAGTGAGTAATTTACAAGAAGCCACTATTTATGCCTCACCGGATTTAGATATTGCGATTAAACAAAATTCCATGCATTTAACTGGAAATATTTTTATTCCAAAAGCCAACATTTTACCGGATGATTTTAAAGCAGCGGCGATGGTAGCCGATGATATTGTGATTGTGAATCGTCAAAAACCACAAAGCGAAAATATACCGTATCAATTATTCAGTAAAATTAAATTAATATTAGGTGATGATGTGAATTTAAAATACAGCGGCATTGAAGCCAAACTCAATGGCGCAATTACCATTACTGATAATGAAAACGCCATTACCACTGCCGTCGGTGATTTAAAAACCACAGAAGGACATTTTAAAGCCTACGGCCAAAAATTAATTTTAAAACGCGGGAGATTAATTTTTAATGGTGGCCCCATCACCAACCCTGGACTTGATATTCAAGCAATAAAAGTTATCCATACCGATGCCGCCAATTCACAATTAAATTTAACTGCATTAGATTTAAATAATGCTAATTTATTTGTTTCGCAAACTCCAACCTTAATTCTTGGAGTGAATGTTCAAAATACTTTAAAAAAACCTGTAGTTAGCTTTTTTTCTCAACCCTCAGGATTAACTCAAGCCGATATTTTATCGTATTTATTAGTCGGACGCCCTGCCAATCAAGCGACACGTGCTGATCAACAAACTTTGCTAACCGCTGTTTCTGCCTTAAATTTAGGTGATGCGGGTTTAGGTGGCATGACCGATCAATTAAAAAATGCTTTTGGTTTAAATGAGCTTAGTGTGGAATCGGATTCTGAACTCGATAAAAATGATAATTTAATTCAAAATACTTCTTTAGTCTTAGGGAAATATTTAACCCCTAGATTATACATCAATTACAGCATTGGTTTATTGCAACCGATTAATACTTTTCGCGCACGCTATACTTTATCAAAACGTTGGGTGGTGCAAGCAGAAACAAACAGTTTGGGGCATGGAGTAGATTTATTTTATTCTTTGGAAAATTGAGCGAGTTGACAATGCTACTATCGCTCAGCGTAGCTCATCGTTTTTTGTGCTCCTCTACTTATTTATTCTGTTTATGACGAAATACTTTTTGACAATAAGTGGGCTTTAAGTAAATTAAACTCACCAATGCCGCAACTAAAAAACTCACGGGTAAAATCAACATTGCTAGCTGATAATCTTCACTGGAATACACTGGCACACCGTGATGCATTTCGCCACTAAAACTTTGTTGTAAAATTAAACCGATTAATAATTGGCAAACCGGGCCGCCCACTACCACCATCATATTATTAAAGCCCATGGCGGTACCGATTTGCTTTTGCGGAATGTGATCTTGGATTAAAGCGAAACTTAAACACGTGCCCGATCCGCTTAAACCAAAACAGAATAAAAATATTCCGATTAATACGGGATTTAAATCGGGCATGTATAATAATGCGCTAATTGAAAATGCGCCTAATATACTATAAACAATTAAAGGAATTTGGCGGCGACGCAGGCGCATGGAAAGCCAACCAATCAGCGGCGCGCCTACGGCTGTTCCTAACCACATTAAGGTGGTTAGGCTTGTTACCAAGGTTGCAGAAATACCATAATGGACTTGTAAAAAAGGCACACCCCATAATGAACCAAATGAAATCACCGGCGCCCATAGTAGCAACGCCACTAAACCAATAATCCAAATTTGATTTTTTCTTAATATTTTTTTCAATTGGCGTAGTGGATGTTGAGAAATTCGCCGTACGTGTCGAGCGCCGATGCTAGCAGGTTTGTCGCGCACAATTAACAAGACAAATACTGATAAAATTAAGCCGATAAGGCTGAAACCAAACATCGTATCGCGCCAACCCATGTGATTAATGACATAAAGTAAAGGGGTTTGACCAACCATTGCGCCCAAGGCACCGGTGAGTTCGGTGATCCCTACTAATAAACTGAAAGAAGCCGGCGGAAACCATCTCACGGCTAAAAATAGCACGCTGACATAAGCAAACGCGGCACTCATGCCCATCAAGATTTCACCAATGCTCAAGAAAATAGCATGATGGGAGACTGCAAATAATGTGGCACCCACACTACAGGTTAATAATGCGGCCGTCATTAAACGCCGAGGACCTATTCTGTCGAGCAGCACACCCACTGGAATTTGCATGGCGGCATAGGCATAAAAAAAACAACCTGTAATTGCGCTTAAGCTTAAGGCATTGAGTTTTAATTCGTTAACTAATGAATTGCCCATGACTGAGGGCACAACTTGCAACATGAAGCCGAAAAAATCAAAAAGTAATGCTAGCCCAAAAATAATAATAGGCAGCAATCCCATGTTCGAGGGAGATTTGGCAGTCGCTGTGAGATCGCGTGTTAACATAATTTATACCATCCACATGATGTGGTTTTATTGCTGCGTATTGTTGAAAACAGAGTTGAATCAAAGCTTGTGCATCCAGTTTGAAAACCTAGTTATGTTAACACATTAAACTTTGCTGACAAGAGCAAACTCAGAGATTTTCTGTAAGAAATTGGAGAGTGACTTGCAAATGCACTTATAACGAGATTAACATTTTCGCCATGCGGCGCCGAGTATCGATGGGTGCATTATATAAAGTGAACTCTTCCACGCCAATGTAACCTGCTTTTTCATACATAGTGACAGCCGAATGATTATCTAAAAAAGCCACTAATTGCGTTTGCAACGCACCCAATTCCCGCGATTCTTTTTCAAAAAGTTTTAAGGCTTCACGCGCAAAACCATGCCGGCGAAATTTAGGAAAAACATAAATATAGAGCAGCACTGAGATATGATAACGTGGCTCCATTTTAAACCACATATAACCCACATGCAGAACGTCCGAATAAATTAAATAAATACGATCATTGTCGGGGTTTTTTTCTTGATGAATATACCCCATCACTTCATCTCGCGAACCTTTACGTGCCGCTTCCAGAGTAGAAAATTCTTTTACTCGAAATAAATCTTGCGCATATTCTTCGATGGAATGGTCAATGAGTTGTTGTTTTTCTTCTGCTGTTGGTAATTTAAAACGAATCATAGTGTCCCCGATTTATCGTTGCTATTTGCACTAATGTTAGCATATACCCAACGCTCATCAATAAAAAGATAAACCACTCGCCATCTTTTTATCCCGCATCTTCATTGGCGAGCGGTATAGTACCTTCTTGTTGAATACTATACAATAGCAGCTCTGCCCCGGTAGCTCAGTTGGATAGAGCAATCCCCTCCTAAGGGATAGGTCAGAGGTTCAACTCCTCTTCGGGGCGCGAGAATAACCGATGAATTATCTCAAATTATAATGACCCCTATTAGATTGGATTTTTTTTTAAATGGCGTCCCCAAGGGGATTACTCGGCGCCTCCTGCGCCTCGCCCTCCGGGCTCGCTGCGCTCGTTCAAAATCGCTCCCGGCGATTTTGTCAAACCTTAATCAGGGGTTCAATCCCATAGTGACACAAGTTAAAAAAAAATCCAACCTAATACAAGAGGCGCTGCGCTTTTGCTCTTGTATTAGGTTGGATTTTTTTTTAAATGGCGTCCCCAAGGGGATTCGAACCCCTGTTGTCGCCGTGAAAGGGCGATGTCCTAGGCCTCTAGACGATGGGGACTTGTACTCTAACTAATGATGGAATGTTGAAATATTTTTTAAAAAATATTTCATTCTTCAACCATTCACTCATTTTTCTGGAGCTAAGCGGGATCGAACCGCTGACCTCTTGCATGCCATGCAAGCGCTCTCCCAGCTGAGCTATAGCCCCATAACGGGTCCGGCGGAGCCGGTTTCCGGGAACCGAAGCGGCGTTGCCGTTCGGTGTGGCGGCTTATTACTTCCGGTCTCCGGAGATGGCAAGCCGAAAAATGAAATCCGGCCGATTTTTTTGAAACCGGCCGGAAAATCAAAATCTTAAGCTTCGTCTTCGTCGCCGGTCACGCCGATGAGACCGGTCATGTCCTCATCGTCGTCGTCTTCGTCCTGCTCGAGGAACGTGTCGTCCTCGTCGCCGTCGATCTCAACGTCGTCGTCGCCGAGATCCGGCAGGTCGTCGCCGCCTGCTGCATCCTCGTCGGCGTCCTCGAGCGAAACGAGCTCGACTTCCGTGTTCTCCGTATCGACTTCGTTGACGTCCTCGTCCTCATCCTTTTCGAGGACAGCCGCCGCCGACGTTTCCTCGAAGAAGGAGAGCGGATAGGACTTGCCCGTATAGGGGGAAACGATCGGATCGCGGTTCAGGTCGTAGAATTTCCTGCCGGTTTCCGGATCGATGCGTTTGGTTCCGAGTTCCGCTTTTGCCACAGTCAAAGCCTTCTCTGTGCCGTATGTTTCCGGCGGGGCCGGGGGAGGCCGGCGCGTTGAACGGTAAAATGATTAGCCGGTCCCCATAATCGTCTTGGGCAATCCTGTCAAAGCCTAACTTGGGGCAGGCGCCGTGCAGACCTCGCGATGATAGTTTCTCAGACGGGATGATGACGCTTTAAATCGTTTGTGGTAGCAAGCCCGCGTTCTCCCCGGGTGATCCCCTCCGGGGAGCCGTGGATGTATATAAGGAAGACGACCATGTCGCATGGCGCCAGTGCACGGCCCGCAACCGCCCGCAAATCCTCCGGCCTGTCCGGGACCGTCCGCATCCCCGGCGACAAGTCGATTTCCCACCGCTCCTTCATGTTCGGCGGCCTTGCCAGCGGCGAGACGCGCATCACGGGCCTGCTCGAAGGCGAGGACGTGATCAATACGGGCAAGGCCATGCAGGCGATGGGCGCGAAGATCCGCAAGGACGGCGACACCTGGATCATCAACGGCCTCGGCAACGGCGCGCTGCTCGCGCCCGAAGCGCCGCTCGATTTCGGCAATGCCGGCACCGGCTGCCGCCTCACCATGGGCCTCGTCGGCGTCTATGATTTCGATTCGACGTTCATCGGCGACGCCTCGCTCACCAAGCGTCCGATGGGCCGCGTCCTCAATCCGCTGCGCGAAATGGGCGTGCAGGTGACGTCCGCCGATGGCGACCGCCTGCCGGTCACGCTGCGCGGGCCGAAGACGCCGACGCCGATCACCTATCGCGTGCCGATGGCCTCCGCACAGGTGAAGTCCGCCGTGCTGCTCGCCGGCCTCAACACGCCCGGCGTCACCACCGTCATAGAGCCGGTCATGACACGTGACCATACCGAAAAGATGCTGCAGGGTTTCGGCGCCAACCTTACCGTCGAGACGGATGCGGACGGCGTGCGCACGATCCGCCTCGAAGGCCAGGGAAAGCTCACCGGCCAGGTGATCGACGTGCCGGGCGACCCGTCCTCGACGGCCTTCCCGCTGGTCGCGGCGCTGCTCGTGCCGGATTCGGATGTGACGATCCTCAACGTGCTGATGAACCCGACCCGCACAGGCCTCATCCTGACGCTGCAGGAAATGGGCGCCAATATCGAGGTGCTGAACCCGCGCCTTGCCGGCGGCGAGGACGTGGCGGATCTTCGCGTGCGCTCCTCGGTGCTGAAGGGCGTCACGGTGCCGGAAGACCGCGCGCCGTCGATGATCGACGAATATCCGGTTCTCGCCGTCGCGGCGGCCTTCGCGGAGGGCACGACCGTCATGAACGGCCTGGAAGAGCTGCGCGTCAAGGAAAGCGACCGCCTCTCGGCCGTCGCGGTCGGCCTGAAGCTCAACGGCGTCGATTGCGACGAGGGCGAAGCATCGCTCGTCGTGCGCGGCCGCCCGGACGGCAAGGGCCTCGGCAATGCCTCTGGCGCCGCCGTCGCCACCCATCTCGACCACCGCATCGCCATGAGCTTCCTCGTCATGGGCCTCGTCTCGGAAAACCCGGTCACGGTGGATGACGCGACGATGATCGCCACGAGCTTTCCGGAGTTCATGAACCTCATGACCGGATTGGGTGCGCATATCGAATAAAGGGGCTTCGGGTTTGAGAAGAACAGGCGCGAGGGCATTGCGCATCGCGCTTGTCTTTTCTCTTTTGACCGCGCTCACGCAGATTGGCGGAGTGTCATACCTCGCCGGGCGCTGGCTGGCCCATCGGGGCGAGATCACCCGGCGCTCGACCCGTCTTGCGGTTTTCCTGCTGTTGTATGCTTCGGCTACGATCGCGGCGTCGTTTACAGCACCGTTTTTCGGGCGTGTGCCGTTGTCCTGTTTTGGCGACGGCAGTTTGCAGATTCAGTCTCCGCTTTATTGCGCCCTGAATCGGAACTTCGTCACCACGGAAGCCAAACGCGCTGCAGAAGCGCTCTCGGTGGCCATAGACCTGGAATTCCCCGGGACTATCACGCTTGTTCTCGATGCCAATTTTCCGTTCCTGGACGGCTTCCCGCTTCTGCCCCATCTATCACACGACGACGGACGGAAGCTCGACATCGCGTTTTACTATCGCGACGAGAAGGGGACGCCGCTGAACAGGGCCGTACGCTCACCAATCGGCTACTTCGCTTTCGAAGAGCCTGCGCCCGGCACGCAGTTGCCCTGCGCCGAACGTGACGATCTCTTGACACTTCGGTGGAACATGGGGTTTCTGCAAGGGTTTTTTCCTGCGTGGATGCTGGACGAAGCGAGAACGGGTGCAGCCTTGCGCTGGCTTGCCTTGGAGGGACCGGAATTCGGTGTGGAACGGATTTTCATTGAGCCGCATCTGGCCCAGCGCCTCGGTGTTGTCCATCCGAACGTGCGGTTCCAGGGATGCCGGGCTGCACGCCATGACGATCACATCCATTTTCAGGTGACGGAATGACTTTCACAATCGCCATCGATGGCCCCGCTGCCGCGGGCAAGGGAACGCTGTCGCGCCGCATTGCGGAGGATTATGGCTTTCATCA
>JAHCLG010000026.1 GCA_026125385.1 Legionellales bacterium | reverse complement strand
TTTATGTTTAATAAGGTTCTGTTGATAGGTTTGCAATCGTGCTTGCGTCTGTGGTTTATCATCGAGGATTAAACCGATGAGATAGGTTTGCTGATGTTGGTGATCGATAATAAATATTTCTGCGGGCAGATAAAAAATATAATCATAATCTTGCAAAATGTCGCGCGGATTGCGGGGAATATGTTCCATTTGCTGAATAAAATCATAACCAAAGCAGCCGAATAACCCGAGGGGTAGGTGAGAATACGCTGCGGGTAATTGCAGGGGAACGAGTAAGGCGCGTAATAGATCGGCATGATTCACAGCTTGCAAACGTTGATTTAATTCTACGGCGGTTTTATCGGGGGTTAAGGTGCCGCGAATTTCATTGGCAATTACTTGATAATGCGCTTCTTGGGGTAAGCGTTGGCCAATGGTGGCGAGTAATGATTCGGCATCGGGGTGCAGGGCGCGAATAAAAAAATCATTTTCACGACCGGCTATCATCAAGCCTGCACGAATAATTCCCAGGCTTAATTGCGAACAGCGTTTGCCGTGATGTTGGGTTTCATACAGGAGGTTACCATTGCTTAACTGATTTTCAGTCAAACAGCGTAATAATTCAATGGCGTTGTAGGGGTTGCTAATTTCTAAAACAATACTTTCTAATTGAATACTCATCCTCATTCACCTTGCTTGCTGGCCAATGGCGAGTGAGTTTTAGGCATAAAAAAACCCGCCATTGGCGGGTTTTCAAACTAACAAATAGCTAAGGGCTACTCATCACGCGCGAATCCCGCCATGATTGAGCACCACCAATATTGAGCTATGTGTTGTAAATTCATTAAAAAATGCCTGGTAAAAATGTTAAATCGATTATGGGAGAGGCTTAAATTAAAGTCAAGCGAAAATCACTGATGTGGTCACGCACAGTAATACTCGTTAAATAAATCTCACCGTGTAATTAGCAACAATTATTCCCGATTATCGAGAACCAACAAAGATTATTCATTTGCTGGTCTTTATTTTGGAATCCCCAAAGGATTTAATAAAAATTATGGGATTTTCCGAAAAAAATTTTCATAAATATAAGTAGTGAGTGACCAGGTATTTTTATGTAAGATAAAAAAAGCGGTCACGGCAGTGAGTGATGCTATAGTCCGTGACCGCTTTATAAACGGGCAAGCGTTTAATTAGTGAAGATTATTTTTGAAGATATCTCGCTCTTTAAGTAAAGAATTATCTACCCAAAGTGACATAATAGCTCTGAGATTATTCGCGCTTAAATTTGTGAGAATTTCATCGTTTTGGTAAAGGCTAATAACATTCGTTGTGACATCTTCCAATTTTTCAAAATCAAATAATTTGATCATTACGTCGTGTTCAGGTAGGCAATTGTATTGAATTATTTCAAAACGAAACTCTGGATTGGTCGGTTTTCGAGTTGTACTCATTTTGCCATCGTTGGTAATATCAGCCATAGTGCTATCCTCTTCCGATTAATGTTGTCTAATTCCTCTAAGTTGTCGTTTAGAGAGCGGTAACTAAAAGTCGAGATTATTATTTCAAGTTTTAGTATTTATGTCAACAGAATTATCAAGTTTTTATTTTTTTGACTAAATAATCTCAACTTCACTGTCTAAGTTGATATAAGCGATTGATTTATGCAGATTTTGTGATACAATTTATCAACATTTTGGATAGCTGTAAAATCCCTATTTTAGGAAAACTAGGCTTTATTTAATGGCGAAACACTATTTAGGCTTAAGCCAACGATTGCAGGAATTACTTTATGATAAGAGAATGAATGCCTCTGAGCTTGCCAGAGAGGTAGGATTGCCGGTGCCTACTGTTCATCGTTTGGTGACAGGCAAATCAACCCGGCCATATAAATCTTCGCTAAAACCAATTGCAGATTATTTTTCGCTTAGTGTTGATCAGCTCATAGGTGAAGAGCCGCTTGTTGAAGTACAAACCTTTGCTACTTTACCTGCAAATAAAAAACAAACTATAGAGCTTCCACTTTACGAATGGGCACAGCTTTCTCAGATAAGAGAAAATAGTGCTCACCCTGATGAAAGTATTATCGTTATGAATGACCTATCGGCGCAATGTTTCGCACTTAAAATGAATGATTCATCTATGATGCCACAATTTCCAAAAGGTTCTGTATTAATTTTTGATCCTACTAAAGAGCCGTTTGATAGAAGTTTTGTTTTAGTTCAATTAGTAGATGGTGATAATTTATTTGTTTTTCGAGAGTTAATTTTGGATGCTAATCATCGATTTATTCGTGCGTTAGCGCCTGATTTAACAGGTACACAACTGCGTTTATTGGATGAAGGTGATGAGGTTGTCGCTGTACTTGTTGAAGCACGTCAGTCTTATGGTAATTTTTGAGGTGAACGATGAGATTTTTAAGAAAAATTATTTTATATTGGAGGAAAAAACTAAGAAGCTTGAAAGAGCTTGCAAAATCAGAGTCTTTAACACCACTTTATAGAGTTGTATCAATTGAAGAAATTTCTGAAGGTGAATATTCTGCCACGGTTCAGATTATTAATACCAATCGTTTATTACCAATGAAACCAGAAGCTGTATTAGCTGATGATAAACTAACGAATTGTTTTTCACCAACAGATGTTCGCACACTCACATACCTAGGCTATCTAGGAATCAATAGCCCTAGATATAAAATTTTAGCAAAGCGGCTTCTTGAGAAAGAGAAAAAGCTTATATTTGCAATAAAAGAAAAAGGTTCCAATAAAATTTTAACAAAAACGGCAGAAGAAATAACAGCTGACCCTGATTTAATACGAAATTTAAATCAATCCGATGCGCATTCTATAGGATATACATATGGTTCTCAATCAATGAGAAGTGAGAAAGAAGAAATGGACAGACTTATTCAAGAAAAGATTAATCGAGATAAACGATCGAAAGACAAACAGTGAACGTAACAACAAAAAGGGCTTTTATATGAAAAATACACATCAGTCATTTGAAGGCTCTACTGCTCGTCCAAAAGAGCAGTATAAATTTTGCTCTTTTTTGTTTATGATCTATTTAACCGCTCTCTTGGGTGAAATGGTTATTGGATATCGCATGGCAGTGATTGATCGTCTAATTGTTTCTGGCTCCGCTTTTATAGTGCCAATCACTTATTTTATTGGAGATATTGTTGCTGAAGTATATGGCTATAAATTAGCGCGAAAAATGATATGGTCAGCATTAATATGTGAAGTATTGTTTGTTTGCGCACTAAACTTTGTTGTTCTTCTACCTCATCTAGAGAATGTCGAGTATCAGTATGCTTATTCAGTACTTGTGCCGCCAATGCTTCGTTCAACGTTAACTGATCTAGTTACTATTTTTTCCAGTGAATTTATTAATATTTTCTTTATCTCAAAATGGAAAATTTTAACTAGAGGACGTTTTTATTGGATAAGGAGCACATGTTCCACAACAATTAGTGTGTTTGCATTCTCAGCTATAGCCTGTATTATAGCCTACAGTGGTGTTTACACTTTAAAAGAAATTATTAATTCGATTTTTTCCTCTTACATTATTTGTCAAGCGATAATTATATTGTTAAGTTTTTTTGGTATATTCATAGTTGCTTACCTGAAGAGAGTGGAAAATGTTGATGTCTTCGACATTGGAGTTAATTTTAATCCTTTTGCAAGAAACTAAGCAGGTCTAAAAAATATGAATACACCGGATCCAAAATGTATGATATTGCCTACAAGGCCAGATGAATTTGCTGAAGTTATTCGATATTTTTTAAATACTGATCGAGAAACACTGAAAAAACGTGGGATCAATTGGAAACAGTTGCCTTCGTTTGATGAGTGGCATAGCTATATGCTCTTAGAATATGAGAAGCCTCTGTCAGAAAAAAATTTTTTTTGCCTCAGCTGGTATTATGATCATGCTCTTATAGGTCACTCATGTATCGATAATATTGAATTTGGCAAGCAAGCATTTGCCCATCTTCATATATGGAAACCCGAATTACGACATAAAAAATTGGGTCGCTCTCTTTTCTGGCTTTCAGTACAATACTATGTCGAGCATTTTTCACTCGAGTCTCTTTATTGTCAACCCAAAGCTGATAATGTCGCACCCAATAAACTGTTAAGAACCTTGGATTTTATGCATGTGAAAAACTATAAAACGATACCTCATCCGATATGTAATGAGCAATATGTCAACTTATACGTATATAAATTTAAGAACAACTAATAAATGATCGTTTGAACATTCCCAGAAAACACTTTCTCCCGCATTTTCTTGTAAAAACCCCTCAATGTCATATTGCGCTAAGCTTGGTATGATAGGTTCGTAGTATCAGGGAAGTAGAAGTTCAATAAGCAAAGGCAATAATATCGCAAGGAAACCGCGATATTCATCGGGTTTAGATTGAGAGATGAATGGTGAGGTTTTATGGCTTTAAGTTTTGTAAAAATTCGTCACGATTTTGAAGACTTGCGGAGGCGGTTTGTTGGGAATGGACACGATGGATTAGAAAAGTATGTTTTCCCTGAAACTATTAATATTGGGAGCGATTTTCAATTAGTGCCCGCTAATATTACTTATTCCCATACTCAAGATGTTGAGTGTATAAATGCATTTTCATCATTTTCATCTTTTAATGGAAGAATGAGTTATCAAGAGTTTTTGGAAGCACGTAAGAAGGCTCAAATGAGTGCTCTAAATTCACAGATGAGGGATTCTTTTACAATCACTCAGACAGGTCATAAGAAACAACTTAGTTTATATTGGCCTCAAAATAATAATGATAAGCTCTATAAAACATGTCTGGCTTTTAATTTATTTAACTTTATTGAAATGGTGATTTATCAGGCTTGGGTTTGTGACAATATTAGTTATTTACTTAAAGTTTATCAGGATTTTCAAAATGAAAGTGACATAACTAAATTAATAAAAATTAGAGATGATCTAAAAGCCAAGTCAGAAAAATTAGTCAATGTTCACAGCCTGAAGATTTCCGAACTTTTTTATACAAAAATTAGTGAGTTAAGTTTTGGAATAAGAATATCTCAAGGTTTGTTTGACATAGCAAATAAAAAAACTGCTATCGTGCCTCATAATCCTCCTAGCACATCAGCTGAAACATTTTTTCCTGAAATTAACGATAGCCCACAAAACCTTCAGAATTTAACAGGGTTCCAAATTTTTTATTATTTTTTATGGAAGGCTAGATATTCTTATGTTGGTTATAAAAAAGGATTCCAAAATACTTTTGTTAATCCCATTTTGTTAGCTCCTAAATCAGAAACAGATAGTCAACTTAGAATTGAGAGTGGCTTTAATGCTCTAATACAAGGAATTAATAAAATTGAAGAATTTAATCCACAAAGTCAACCTAACTGGGATAATATACAAGATCTAAGTATGAATACTTTGCTGGTATCGGTTAATGCTAAAATTTCACAATTAGAGGCTCAACAAAAAGCTGAAGAAGCAGCAAAAATAGCAAATTCAGGTGGGGATGCAGTGATGCAAAACCAACCTGCAGTCATCGAGTATGGTGTTATAATTACTGGAATAAAAGAGATTCATCAAGGAAAAAAAGCGTCTTGCTGTTTGTGGCCATTTTGGAGAAGCGGACTTGATTCTAGAACCCTGTCTAGTGATGCTGATGATGTTAAATTAAAAGCCATCATCAAATATGGTTTGTATGGTAATAAAGCAGAAAGCTATACCGGAAAACGAACGAGAGATAGTATCAAAGAATATTTGACTAAAACTAAACAGCTAGACATTAAGGTTGTAGATGACTTACTAAATACTGCTAATTCTCCATCGGAATCATCGGAATCAGAGGAAGCTAAAGTTAATGCGGTTTTCCAAACATTAATTACATCTACTTCTGCGACTTGAAAAACTCATTCTATCTTTCATCACCAGGGAGAGATTTATTTCACAGATCTAAACACTCCTTACCCTGGATTGAACGAAGTTCAATCCAGGCTACAGTAAAAATTCTGCTATCACTGGAGCGTGATCGGAGGGGCGTTCTAATTTTCTGGGTGTTGGGTCGATTCGGCATTCTTGTAATACGGTTTTTAAGGCCTCACTACACAATATATGATCAATCCGTAACCCCAGATTGCGGCGAAAGGCCGCTTGGCGATAATCCCACCAACTGAATTCTGTCGTTTCAGGATGCAATAGGCGATAACAATCGTGTAAACCTAATTGCAATAATTGTTGTAAGGCTTCACGTTCGCGAGCGCTGACCAACACGTGTCCTTCCCATAGTTTTGGATCGTGAACGTCGCGATCGTCTGGTGCAATATTAAAATCGCCCAATAAAATAATCTTAGGATATTCTTGTAATTGCTGTTGAGTAAATTTTTTTAACGCAGCAAGCCAAGCTAATTTATAATGATATTTATCTGAATCTACACTCGCGCCATTGGGCACATATAAATTTAAAATCCGCACATCATTAATCGTGACCGCTAACACACGTTTGGCCTCATCGGTAAAATCGGGGAGAGCCGTAATAATATCTTGTGGCGATGATTTTGCTAAAATAGCGACACCGTTATAAGTTTTTTGTCCACTCACCATAACGTGATAACCCATTTCCTGAAAAATAGTTTCAGGGAATTGTTCACTCACACATTTAATTTCTTGTAATGCTAAGACATCCACGGAATTGGTTTGTAACCAATCTATCACGTGTGGTAAACGTACTTTAATGGAATTCACATTCCACGTTGCAATGGTTAATGACATGAATGTTTCTTACTATTGGAAAAATAAAGTGTGAATGAGTATAGTAACCACAGCAGAAATTCACAAGGATGTATTTTATGTCAACGCAATTTTCCACTTCATCCGAGCAATGGTCTTCGAGCTGGGCATTTATGATGGCAGCAGCAGGTGCGGCCGTGGGTTTGGGGAATATTTGGAAATTTCCCTATATCACTGGCATGAATGGTGGTGGCGCCTTTGTGCTAATGTATTTAATTTGCGTATTAATTTTAGGCGTGCCCTTATTAATGGCCGAAATTGCCATCGGTCGACTCGCTCGTAAAAATCCCGCGGGTAGTATTGCGTATTTAGCTCATCAAGAAAAACGATCGCGCGCGTGGGGGCTGATTGGTTTTTGGATCATCAGCGCGGGCTTTTTAATTTTAACTTATTATTCAGTGATTGCAGGCTGGGCACTGGCTTATGAAGTGTTAGCAGTGCGCGAGGGATTTTTGCATGCATCCGCCCATCACATCGATGAGTTATTTACTTCATTGTTAGCTCATCCCGCGCAATTAATTTTGTGGCATAGCTTGATAATGATCGCAACGACGCTGGTGGTTGCCAGGGGTGTGCAAAAAGGTATTGAAAAAACGGTAATGATTTTATTTCCAGCCATGGTGATTTTATTAGTATTAATTGCGGCGTATTCACTGCAAACCCCGTTTTTTATTCACGGTTTAACATTTTTATTTCATCCTCATTTTGAAAAATTATCGGCGCATAATTTATTAGTAGCATTAGGTCATGCTTTTTTTACCTTAAGCATCGCCACAGGTTCCATCATGATGTATGGTGCTTATTTACCTAAACACATCTCCGTTGCAAAAACCTCACTATTTATCGCCGCGGCCGATACTTTTGTGGCATTAATTGCGGGATTAGCGATTTATCCGTTAGTATTTGCGCATGGTTTGCAACCAGCAGCAGGCCCGGGATTAATTTTTAAAACTTTACCACTGGCATTTTCTGCGATGGAACACGGCAATTTATTAGCAATTTTATTTTTTGCTATGTTAGTATTTGCGGCATTCACTTCCACCATTTCATTATTAGAGCCGACGGTCGCTTGGCTGATTGAAACCTGTGCTTGGTCGCGTTGGCAAGCAGCGTTGGTGTCGGGAAGTGTGGCGTGGGCTTTAGGCTTACTGACAGTTTTTTCGTTTAATATCGCCAAAACAACGACGATATTGGGATTAACGTTTTTTGCAGCCATCGATTATTTAACGTCTAATATTATGTTACCTCTGGGTGGCTTATTGATTGCGTTATTTGCTGCCTGGATTATCAAAACCTCGGTCATGCGAACCGGGCTTAATATTCGTCAAAAATACGGATTTTATTTATGGCTGTGGACTTCGCGAATTATCGTACCGATTGCCATTTTATTTGTCATGATCAATGTGCTTGGGCTTGGCGCCTAGCTCGGCGGCAAAATGGGCGCTGGCGGTTCTACTTGTAAATTAGGAATGCTGGCCGCTTGGTTAAGACTAGTTGCTGGGACACCGTGTGGCGTGGGAACATTAGCGCTACGTGGTGTAAATAATTGTGAGGCTTGTTTTACATAAAAGGTGATAATCGGCGTTTGTGCTAAAACCGTGTTACCTCGCATAATTTTGGCTTGTAACGTATGCGTACCCCGTTCTAAATTAGGCAGACTAAATTGTTTTGACCCATTGGGATAAAATTCATTATCTAAAAATACTTTTAATTGATCGCCTTTGTGTAATTCTGGAGTGATGGTAATGCTGACTTGCATATTTTCACGTTCACCTGGCGTGATGGTGGCTTGATCTAAAGGTGACGTAAAGGCAATCGTATAATTAATTTTTTTTTCGGTTTGTGGAATTACCATCGGCGTTTTGGGTTTTGCTTCTGCAGGTGTGGGAGTATAGGTTTGCATGGGCGGCAATTTAACTGTTGCCGCACCATCATGGGGTTGATCAGAAAAATGAGTAACGCCTTGACTATCGGTCCAGCGATAAATTTCGGAAAAACTCAGCGCTGGGATTAAAAAAATAATAATAAAACATCCTATTTTTCTGATCATCGTTGTTTCCTCACGAACTGTAATACAAATCAAATTCCACGGGATGCGTTGTCATGCGCACACGGGTAATTTCTTGTTCTTTTAACGCGATGTAACTGTCAATCACATCATCGCAAAAAACACCGCCGGCTTTTAAAAATTCGCGATCGCTATCTAAATGACCCAACGCTTCTTCAAGTGAAAAACTTACGGTAGGAATATCGATCATTTCTTCGGGAGGTAAATCGTATAAATCTTTTTCCATCGGTTCGCCGGGATTAATTTTATGTTTAATGCCATCTAAACCTGCCATTAACATCGCGCTAAATCCTAAATAGGGATTACCAGCCGCATCAGGAAAACGCACTTCAATCCGCCGTGCTTTGGGACTTACCGTATAGGGAATACGAATGGATGCCGAACGATTACGCGCAGAATACGCGAGTAAGACAGGCGCTTCAAAACCAGGGACTAAACGTTTATAAGAATTTGTAGTGCTATTGGTAAAAGCATTTAAGGCTTTCGCGTGTTTAATAATTCCGCCGATATAATATAGCGCTAAATCGGATAAGCCAGCGTATTGATCGCCTGCAAAAATATTTTGACCATTTTTGCTGAGCGATTGATGGCAATGCATGCCACTACCATTATCACCGACTAAAGGTTTAGGCATGAAGGTGGCGGTTTTACCATAGACGTGCGCGATATTTTGCACGACGTATTTTAAAATTTGTAATTCATCAGCTTTTTTCGTTAATGTATTAAACCGAGTCGCGACTTCATTTTGATTGCCCGTAGCCACTTCATGATGATGCGCTTCCGTTTTAATGCCCATGGCTTCTAGGGTTAAACAAATTGCTGAGCGAATATCTTGTGAAGAATCGACAGGAGGTACTGGAAAATAACCACCTTTGACTCGCGGACGATGACCAAAATTACCGCCATTTACCGAATTACCCGAGTTCCACGCCGCTTCGTGAGAGTCGATGGAATAAGACGCGCCACTCATATCAATTTTCCAACGCACGTCGTCTAAAATAAAAAATTCAGGTTCTGGGCCAAAAAAACAGGTATCCGCAATACCGGTGGATTTTAAATAAGCTTCGGCGCGCTGTGCAATACAACGGGGATCGCGGTTGTAACCTTGCATCGTGGAAGGTTCGATAATATTGCAACGAATGTTTAAGGTGACATCTTCACAAAAGGGATCGAGAACTGCGGTGGTGGGATCGGGTTGTAACATCATATCGGAGCAATCAATACTTTTCCAACCGGCAATCGAGGAACCATCAAACATTTTGCCATCGCTAAAAAATTCATCATCCACACAATGGGAGGGTAAGGAAATGTGTTGTTCTTTACCACGAGTATCGGTAAAACGTAAATCGACGAATTTCACTTCTTTTTCTCGAATGAGATCGAATATCTCGGCTGACATGACTGAACTACTCCAATGTTGACATTATCAAAAACGATTGAATAAATTTACGCACTTTGGCATAAATCGTTGCTAACTTTAACAGAGTTACAATCGCACCACAATCGACAGATTTTACCGATACCAATTGTTTTGAGTATCCTGATGCGAATTTGTTACACTGACGCTTTAACTAAATTAAGTGAGTAAGCGCATGACTAAACTTCCCCACACGCCGTTGGCCTTAATTATTTTAGACGGCTTTGGACATCGCGATGAATTGGCTAATAATGCCATCGCACTCGCTAAAACACCTCATTTAGACCACTGGATGAAAAATGCAACCGTCGGTTTAATTGATGCTTCGGGGCATGCGGTGGGATTACCTGATCAGCAAATGGGAAATTCAGAAGTTGGCCATTTAAATATCGGTGCAGGTCGCGTTATTTTACAAGATTTAACTCGAATTAATCGCGATGTGACAGAGAATAAATTCGCAGAAAATCCAGTATTTGCAGAAGCATTTCGCGATCTGAAACATTCATCCCGTGCGTTACATATTTTAGGTTTATTATCACCAGGTGGCGTGCACAGTCATCAAGATCATATTTTTAGTTTAATCACTGCGGCAGAGGCTGCGGGTGTTTCTAAGGTATATCTTCACGTATTTTTAGATGGGCGAGATACTCCGCCCCAATCCGCTTTGGCTTCTTTGCAAGCGGCCGAAGCCTTATGCGAAAAGCTAGGGAATACGAAACTTGCCTCGATGTGTGGGCGTTATTACGCGATGGATCGCGATAATCGCTGGGAACGGATTCAACCGGTATACGATTTATTAACTTTAGGTAAAGCAATTTATTCCGCAGAAAAGGCTGTGAGCGGATTAGAACAGGCTTATCAGCGCGGCGAAACCGATGAATTCGTTAAGCCCACACGCTTAAGTGATTTTAAATCTGTTGAAGATGGGGATGTGATTATTTTTATGAACTATCGCTCCGATCGGGCGCGCCAATTATCGCGCGCGTTTACCGATCCTCATTTCCCTGCGTTCCCATTAACCGTACAACCTCATCTTGCCCACTTCATTACGCTTACTCAATACGCCAACGATATCGCGGCAGAAGTGGCGTATGCGCCGCAACAGCATGTGAACGTCTTGGGGGAATATTTAAGCCAACATCAGCTTACGCAATTACGCCTGGCCGAAACGGAAAAATACGCGCACGTGACATTCTTTTTTAATGGCGGGAGAGAAACGCCATTTCCGTTAGAGGATCGGATTTTAATTCCTTCACCCAAAGTTGCCACCTACGATTTACAACCAGAAATGAGCGCTTATGAATTAACTGAAAAATTTTTACAAGCGATGGCGCAAAAAGACTATGCGGTTATTATTTGTAATTTTGCCAACGCCGATATGGTTGGGCACACTGGAAATTTACCAGCGACGATTCAAGCGATAGAAGTGATTGATGAGTGTTTAGGAAAAATCATTCAAACCGTGCGCCAACAGGGAGGGGAAATTATCATTACTGCCGATCATGGCAATGCTGAAAAAATGCTGGATGAAACGACTCAACAACCGCATACCGCACACACAAATGAATTAGTTCCCTTTATTTATCTGGGGCGCCCCGCCCAGCTTTGCACTACCCTGGGAACATTAGCAGATATTGCCCCAACCATGTTATATTTATTAGGCTTAAATAAACCGCAAGAAATGACCGGAAATTCCTTACTCAAATTGGATTGCCAGCATGCGTAAATCAAAATGGATTTTTTTCATTCTTACTGTGATGATAACTCAGAGTATATTTTCCACGAGTTTTGCAGATACTCGTCAAACTAAATTAAATGAATATCAGCACGTCACTCAACAACTTCAAGGGTTACAATCGAGTTTACAACACTCATTAAGTGCTCGTGAGAAACTCACTCAGGATTTGCAGCAAACGGAATTAGCCATAGGCACGATGGCAAAAAATTTAGATAAAATTGATGAAGAAATTAATGATGCTAAAAACACTTTGCAAACTTTAACCGCACAAAAACAAACGTATTTGCAACAATTGCATCATCAAGATCAATCCCTCAATCAGCAACTTCGTGCCGCTTATTTATTAAGCCGCGAAAATCCCATCAAAATGGTTTTAAACCAAGAAGATCCGCAAAAAATCAGTTTAATGTTAACGTATTATCATTATTTTAGTCGCGCGCGATTAACCCTAATTGCCCAATTAAAAGATACCTTGGCGCATTTAGCGCAAAATCAGCAGCGAATAAATCAACAAACGCAAAAGCTAACCCAAATTCTACAAAAACGGCAACGTGAACAAGAACAATTAACGTATCAGAAAAATTTACGCAGCCAAGTGTTAAGCCAATTAAACAAAGACATTGCTGGCAAACAGCAGCGTATTAATCAACTTGAAGTGAATAAACAAGCGTTGGCGGAATTATTATCGCGCTTAACGCGTCAACATCAAGTCGCGCAACAACGCGCCGTGCAGGAAAAAAAGGTCGATTTAGCGCAATATCTTCACATTGGCAAATTGAAATTTATGCAAATGCAAGGAAAATTACCTTGGCCGACTTCGGGATCAATTTTACAATCTTTTGGCGCAACGCTGGGTGCTAATTCGGTGAAATTAAATGCGGTGATCTTAAATGCCAATGAAGGACAAGCCGTGCGCGCCGTGTATCCTGGCAAAGTGATTTTTGCTAATTGGTTACGCGGGTTTGGTTTATTAATTATTCTTGATCATGGCAATGGTTACATGACCATGTATGGCAGAAATGAAAGTTTATTCAGTAAAGTAGGCGAAGTCGTACAAGCAGGGCAGCTAATTGCGCGCGTGGGGAAAAGCGGCGGTTATGATGAAAGTGGTTTATACTTTGCAATAAGGCACAATGGAAATCCTTTAGATCCAGCTCGTTGGTGCCAACGTCAACGTTAATCCGAGCATCATTGCCAAGATGCTATTTTAAAACTGTGTGTGAGGAGCTTGAATTTATGCAGCGCACGAAATCATTTGCAGGGATTTATTTAACGGCTTTATTTGCAATCGCTGTGAGCTTTTTTCAGCAAACTCATGCAGCAATGCCCATTAATCAGTCAGAAGAGGTCAATGAACATGTATTGCCGCTAGAAGATGTGCGACGCTTCACGACATCTATTGGCCATATTAAAAATTATTATGTTGAGCCAGTGGCAGATCAAAAAATGTTTGATAATGCCATCCGTGGCATGTTAGAAGGCTTAGATCCGCATTCGACGTATTTAAGTGAAAATGATTTTAAAGAATTGCGTAGTCACACGTCGGGTGAATTTGGTGGTTTGGGATTGGAAGTCACCAGTGAAGAAGGTTATGTCAAAGTAGTTTCCCCGATGGACGATACCCCGGCCGCCAAAGCAGGAATAAAAGCCGGCGATTTAATTGTACGAATTGATGGTAAACCTATCCGCGATATGTCGTTAAAAGAAGCCGTGGAAAAAATGCGCGGTAAAAAAGACAGTAAAATTAATTTAACCATTATTCGTAAAGGCGAAAAAAAGCCGATTGAATTACAATTAACGCGTGAAATTATTCATGTTGCCAGTGTTAAAAGTCGGTTACTAGAACCAGGGTTTGGTTATGTGCGCTTAAGTGTTTTTCAAACACCGTCGGGAGCCGATTTATATAAAGCGATTAAAAAATTACAACAAGAGAATAAAGGTAAATTAAAAGGTATGATTTTAGATTTGCGCAATAATCCCGGTGGATTATTAGACGCTGCGATTGATGTCGCCGATACCTTTATTGATAGTAAAAAACTCGGGAAAAATAAATTAATTGTTTATACCGAAGGCCGCATACCTGGCGCGCAAATTAAAGCTAACGCAACTCCAGGTGATTTATTAGATGGGACACCGTTAATTGTGTTAATTAACGAAGGTTCAGCCTCGGCTTCGGAAATTGTCGCAGGTGCGTTGCAAGATCATCGCCGCGCGATTATCGTTGGCATGCGTTCTTTTGGCAAAGGTTCCGTGCAAACGGTATTACCCCTAGATGAAAAAACCGCCATTAAATTAACCACCGCCCGTTATTACACACCCAACGGCCGATCCATTCAAGCAACAGGAATTAGTCCTGATATTAAAGTGGAAGAAGTGGTGATCCCTTATAACGAGCACGATGAAAAAGTATTACTGAATAATATTAAAGAAGCCGATTTAGATAATCATTTGATCGGTGAAAATGAAAAAGCTCATGCAGCGAATAAAGAACCTGAGCAAGCAAAAGGTCTCGATGGCAAACCATTATTTAATTCCGATTATCAATTATATCAAGCCTTACAATTGTTGAAAGGATTGCATGTGGTGAAGGTGCATTAGATTAATTTTAGGGTATTTGCTAAGAGCCTGTTCAAAGTTAAAGTTGTGTAGGCGTGGATTAAATAAAAACTTTCTCACGTCAGTGATTTGCTACCTTAGTCTCTATTCTTAACAATCAATTCATAAATACAAACAGAAAATCTATCATGCTTACAAATACTACCCACGCTATCAGTAAAACATGTCCAGGTTGTTGTTAATTACGGCGCATGACAGAACCCCCATATTATTGCGTATTTAACGGTCCAATATTTCTTTAAGTTTATATAATGCGGTTAACTTTGCTTTTTTATCCATTTTGTTAATGTTAAGGACTTTCCAACGAATTCCTGGTAAGTCTGAAAGTTTAGGAATAGGCATTAAATCCCATTGTGGCTCGCCAGATTTGATAGAAATTAGAAAATCCTTTTGATTGGGTAAGAGTGACTCTTGTAGCGTTTTTATTAGTCGTTTCCGAACTGCGCATAATTCTTCATAATCGACACTTATTTCTGTCATGCCGACGAATTCCTTGTGAAAAATGTCTTTGACGTTCAATTCATGAGGAGATAGTAATTCACTCATTGGCCGTGGACTGCTAGCAAGATACACAATAAAAGCTTGTTGAATAGGTGATGTGATTCCTTCATTTTCGAAAAGTAATTTAATATCGAATAAATCGCGAGGATGCTGTCGATCAAGGGCTGCACAAATTTTCCCCGCATAAAGATCAGCCATCGAAACTGTTTTTACTTTTTGTGTTTGTAAAAAAATAGTTTGCGCAGCCTCGACCAATTCTTTTATTTCAGGTTCAAAAACACTGCCCCGTAAAACAGTATTAGGTTCTACTTTAATAGTTGCGTGATGATTGCTCACCAGTAACTTGACAATATGCTGGCCTGAACCTTTGGTTTCTACTTGTAAACCTTTCGCCGTCATTTTATCGGTAAGATCCTGCATTGCCTGGGTTAGGTTTTTTAAGAAAACGTCTCGTGATTCTATCGGTAAATAAGTCAAATCGATATCCACGGATAGTCGTGGCATATTCCGATAAAACAAATTAATTGCTGTACCACCTTTCAAGGCAAAGCGAGAGTCATCTTGAATAAATGGCAAAACATCTAATAGGAGTTCAGCTTGGTTTCTGTAAGTTGTAAGAATGCTCATTCATTATTCCCCAACGCTGGCACAGATATTTTATATTTGTCGTTGTATTGACCACCGCCCGCGATGACACGTTTACCTTTACCAAAATCAACACGGCTTAACTCTATTTCATGAGTCCAAGGATGTTGAAAATATTCAGCCAAATAGAGCAACAAACGCTTTGCTTTATAAGACTGACAAGCTTCTAACAGGCTTTGGAGTAATTTCGGTCGCATTCTAGGTAAACCTTCGATGATGAGTGCTGCTTCTGAAAAAGTAACAATATTTGGCACCAGATAGCATAATTCAAGTGACGCTTTCTCAGGAGAAGAGACCATTATCGATTGTCCAGCGATCTCAAGCATTGCCAGCCACGCGTTATTGTTAGTATTAAATAGGGCGGGGCAGTAGATCATAAATGACTCCTTCCAGTAAGATGAGTGTAACCATCTCGGTATTTTTGTTTTAGGGGCCGCAAATAATTGGATGATCTGAAGATTTCTGGTGAGGTAATGTCCCTTACCTAGCAATTCTAGAGCCGTTTTACCTCCTGGGTAGATTGGAAGTTTTAATTGTTGCTGGACTGCTGAAATAGCACCTGCCCAGGTGATATTATTGCCGGTTAAGCCATAAGCGCCATCAGCAATACGTTCAAACCAACCAGATTTTACATACCACCATGCAAGTTTATTCGAGATGCCTTGTTCTTTTAGCCATGAAGTAGTAAGAACTGAGTCTTTAAGAGCGGCTTTCAGAAGTTGGTTTATTTTATGTTTGTTTTCACTAGTCATACTAGATATTATAAAAATAAAGCAAACCTTGTCAAGGAAATAGTTTATTTTTCTGTTAAATATTCTAGTATAACTAGACTATATACCATTCAGTAAAACCTGAGACATTTGTGCGCTATCCGCACCGATATCCAACTTAACCTCAACAGCATTATTTTTGTCAAATTTAAGTGAGAAACCTTGCAAAGGCTTCGATGCATGAACTGCTAGCCCCAGCGGATCATATCAATATTTTCGAAATATAAATCACTGCCATCAGCTAAAGTTAAGGTGCCATTGGCGCTGAAATTAAATAATAAAATATTATCAATAATTTTATATTCTGCTAAATTGGTTAAATGTAAACTCCAACTATCATTTTTTTCATAGGCATTGGTTGGACCTTGCTTAATACCGGTTAGGTGAATCACATTAATTTCTTGTTCTGGGTCGCCATAGTAATTATCGTTGCCTTGACCAAAAGAAAATTCATAGATGCAGCAATTTTGGGCAGTGGAATAAAATTCATCGAGCGAAAATAATGAATAGATTTCATTGATTATTTGATGCTCACCAAAAATACTATCTAAAATTGGCTCTTTGGCTAAATCATGATGATCAATAATTGTAGATCCTAAGCGATGATTTTCGTTATCCGTATCGGTAACACTAAAACAGATTTTATAATATTCGCCTTTGGGGTGCAGCGGGTTATCAAGCAAGATCGATTCAAAAATTGCTGAATAAGTTTCTGCACTGTCTTCGCCTTCTAAAATTAATTGATGCGTATTTTTATTGAAACCGTGATTAACTAAATAAATATTAGTATTTTGAATATATAATTTATCATTCACTGCAACCAGGGTGAAATTACTGTCTAATTCTAATTGATCGCCATAGCGATATCCTTCGGTAATGGTAATGGTGGCACGTTTTAACGTATGAAAGGACATGCTCGATAAATCAAAATTGGGTAACACCAAGATCGGAGTGGAATGAAATTCACGATAATTGGCAGCGGTAAGTGAACGGGTATAATGGACTTTAGACATTATCAAGGGCACCTCACTATCTGGCTCATTTCCGTGCGCATGTTCCATACGTTTTCCAATAATTTTTAAAGCATAATAAAAAATTATTCAGCATTACTGCGGAACTGTTACATAAAAGTAAGTATAGACCACCCAATCGAAAATGCGCTAAGTCTACTAGGAAAATGGGGAATTACGAAAAATGAGCCTGCAAGTAGCGATCAACTAAAGTTGCGCACAATAAGGCGGTTTTTTTTTGGTGATCAAGTGGCGGGGATAATTCAGCAATATCAAATCCAATGATTTTTCCTGAACTTACTACACGCTCTAAATAAGTTAAAACGTGTTGAGGTAATAAGCCATTGATTTGGGGACCACTGACTCCGGGAGCATAGCTCATCGCGATGGCATCTAAACAAATCGTAAAATAAATTTTATCATGTTGTTCTATAAAATGATTTAATCGCGATACAGTGGTGGCAAAGGTGGCAGGATCATGAATTTCTGCAGCTAATGTGACTAATACATTTAATTCTTGGGCGCGTTGAAACAGCGAGCGCGTATTGGCCGAAGCTTGAATACCAATCACGTGATAAGCGAAATTCAATTGCTGGCGGCGACGTTGTTCGGCAATTTGCAAAAATGGGGTGCCCGATGATCCCCTATTTTCTGCTAAAATAGGGCGTAAATCAAAATGCGCATCAATATTAACAATACCAATATCTTGTTGCGGATAGCTTTTTTCGAGTCCTTGATAATGACCAAACGCAATTTCATGCCCACCACCAATGACAAGCGGTTTAATATTTTTTTGATTTAATAAATAAATGACTTCACCTAAACTTTCTTGTGCTGCTTCAAGATCATCATTGTCACAGACAATATTTCCTACGTCATAAATCACACAATTATCAGGTAAATGTTGAGCTAAATGAGTGAATGCTTGGCGAAAGCCATCGGGTCCGAGTTTGGCTCCTGTTGCTCCTGAATTTCGTTTTACACCTGCATCACAGGCAAATCCTAAAATAGCAAAACTGTTTTCTTTAACAGGAAATTGGCGGCGTAAATCGCAACATTCCACAATTTGAAAATAGCGCTCACGTGGTAAACTATCGGCGCGGCCTATCCATAATTCTGGTTTCGGTGCATTATAGTAATGTTGCCAAGTTATTGTTGTCATTGTTGAGGCTTCCTAGGTTGAAATAATACTGATACATTAACATGTCATTTGTTATGGAAAAAGAGGGTGTGATTCAGAATGTCAGAAACACAGCAATGGGATATTTTATATAAAAATGCGAATTTATTTACCGCGCATAGCCCCATTATTCTGCAGAATGCAGCGTTAGCAGTGCAAGGTGAGAAAATTGCTTGGATAGGAAGCGCTAATCAATTACATAATTTAACTTATCAGGCTGACAGAGAAATCGATTTATTCGGCGCATGGATTGCGCCGGGACTCATAGATTGTCACACCCATTTAGTTTATGCAGGAAATCGCGCGGCGGAATTTGCTCAACGCTTAGCTGGAAAATCGTATCAAGAAATTGCGGCGGCAGGAGGCGGTATTGCTTCTACCGTGAAAGCTACACGTGCTGCTAGTGAAGAAGAGTTGTTTTATCAGAGTGCTAAACGCTTACAATGCTGGTTAGATCAAGGAGTCACCACGGTAGAAATTAAATCGGGTTACGGCTTGGATGTTGCAAATGAACTTAAACTACTAAAAGTGGCGCAACAACTCGCAGAACAATTTCCGGTTACCATTCAAAAAACATTTTTGGGAGCTCACGCATTACCTCTCGAATTTAAACATTCTGCTGATGATTACATCGAATATCTTTGTGACATCGTGATGCCAAAATTAATTGCATCCAATCTTATTGATGCTGTTGATGTGTTCTGCGAAAAAATTGGATTTAATTTATTACAAACAGAAAAAATATTTCGCGCAGCCCAACAATTTAATTTACCCATTAAATGTCACGCTGAACAATTAAGCGATCAAAAAGCTGCTGTACTTGCAGCGCGTTATCACGCATTATCCGTTGATCATTTGGAATATTTAGATCCACAGGATGTGCCACTATTAAAAAAAGCTAAAACGGTTGCAGTATTATTACCAGGGGCATTTTATTTTTTAGGCGAAACTAAACTGCCGCCAATCGCCGCCTTGAATGCTAATACGATCCCATTAGCCATTGCCACGGATGCCAATCCCGGAACGTCGCCCACAACTTCGTTATTATTAATGTTAAATATGGCGTGCACTTTCTTTAGATTAACGCCTGAGCAAGCATTACTGGGTGTTACCATCAATGCTGCAAAAGCATTGGGTTTAGCAAAGACAGTGGGGAGTTTAGAAGTGGGAAAACACGCGGATTTAAGTGTGTGGGATGTGGATCATATTGAAGAGTTGGCGTATCGAATTGGCGATAATCCGTGTATCCAAGTGGTAAAACACGGTAAAATTGTTTTAGATAAATTATTTTAGAGTATGTTATGACACACCATTCATCGAATTCATCGTTGCAGAATATTGCTAGCGTATTATTTACGTTATTGATCATCACCTCAGCGCTGTTTATTTTACAACGTTTTATTTTACCGCTAGCCTGGGCCAGCGTCATTGCGGTAGTAACGTGGCCGGTTTATCGCTGGTGGTGGCAGTGCTGTCGTCAACGCGACACACTCGCGGCATTGAGCTTAACCACCGTCGTCACTTTAATTATAGTCATACCGATTTCATGGTTGCTCACGGTAATTGTGCAAGAAACACAAATGTTAGCCAATTTTTTAATGACGGCGAATAAAACAGGATTACCCACGCCAGATTGGTTAATTCACGTGCCTGGCATTTCACATTATTTAGTTCATGCCTGGGAAAAATATCTGGCAAAGCCGCAAGGTGTGAGTCAACTCATCAGTGTCTCTCATGCCATCATGATGCCTGCAAGCCATGTGTTAAAAATAATTGGTGTTGAAGTTTTTCATCGCGGCGTCACACTAGGCTTCACGATTTTATCATTGTTTTTTTTCTATCAAGATGGAATTTTTCTGGCAAAAGGCGTGAAAAACTTAGGCGCTTATTTACTCGGAAAACGTTGGGATCTCTATGAACATAAATTTCCTCAAGCATTAAAAGCCATTTTAAGCGGTTCGGTGTTAGTGGGATTTTCAGTTGGATTATTCATGGGTGTGATTTACGCCATTTTAAATTTACCGGCACCTGCATTATTAGGCCTCATTACCGCCGTGTTATCCATGATCCCCTATTTAGTCATTATCGCCTATTTAATTGCAAGTCTCATCTTACTGATCCAGGGAAAATTAATGGCGATGATAGGATTATTAGTGATTGGTCTGCTGGTTTCTTTTATTGCCGATCATTTTGTTCGCCCATTATTAATTCGTTCTGCTATTCGCTTACCATTTTTGGTGGTTTTATTTGGAATTTTAGGCGGCGTGGAAACCATGGGATTAATTGGTTTATTTATCGGCCCCACCATCATGACTTTAGTGATGATGGTGTGTTTAGAACCTCAAGATCATCTTTAAAATGTGCCGAGAATTAGCGCTTAAAAACCGCTAGAACCGGTTTTTTGCTCGTTGCTAAAACGCAAACGTCGACACACTAATTGAGCAAGATTCACCACCAGCGCATTATATAAATGAATATCGATTTTGTTGGGTGAATGCAGATCTTCATTGGAGAAGGCTAGCACACTGGCATCGGTTGCAGCACGGATGGAGGCCGAGCGCGCAGCATGGGGGCTATCTTCAATTAAGGAAAGTTCACCGATGGTGTCGCCCGATTGCAATTTTGCCAAGACATGATTTTTACCATCGCCATTGTTCTGCTTAAGAATTTCTACTGTGCCATCCATTACGATAAATAAATGTTCGGCTAAATCACCTTCATGAGAAATGTATTCGCCGGCGCGGAAGCGTCTTTCATCACTTAAGGCGACGAATTTTAATAAATCGGTTTCGCGAATTCCGTTAAAGACACGATTATTTTGTAAGAAGGCAAAAATTTCATCCTTATTACTCATATTACTGATCCATCCTTGTGTGATTTTGTATGAATAAGTGTGTTCCCCTAACGGCGAACGGCATTTTAAACAGACTTTATTACATAGTATAGATAGCCTGGTTAAAACGCAAAAGCTCAGTATCTTAGTATAACTAAAATATGATATATATTGCCAAAATAATAAATTATTAATTATAATTTGTGACTGCTATAGTCGCCAAATTGTGAGGTTTAAGGTTATAACATGTCGTTAGTATTTCTATTCTTACCCCTTTTAAGTGCTTTGGGTTACTTACTGCTTGCCCACCAATTTGCCCACGCGGCGTGGTTTAGTCATGTGATCAACAGCGTGCTGATTGGCTTAACCCTGTATTATTTACTAAATTTTACCGCTCCCATCACGCTCTTGCATTTCTCCTTATTGGATCTTAAGCATGTAGCCTTGAATTTAAATTTTGCACTCGATAAATTATCGTTATCGATGTTGTTATTAATCAGCACGATTAATTTAATTGTTAATCGATTTGCCTTTCGTTACGTCTATGCGGATTTAAATCGTACGCGCTTTATGTTCCAATTAGGTTTAGTGACTTTTTCAGTGATTTTTTTAGTGTTAAGTGCTAATTTATTAACGGCATTTATTGGCTGGCAATTAATTGGATTTAATTTATATTGGTTACTGAATCATTATCATTACGACGAACAAGCTAATCGTGCGGCTAAGAAAAAATTTATTATTAATCGGATTGGAGATATTAGTTTTTTCTTCAGTGTGATTCTCTGTTTATATTATTATTCCAGCACAGAGTTCCAAGTATTATTCAATCTCACTTCGCCGACGATAACATTTTTACATTATACAGTGCCAGCGCGCAGCATTATTTTAGCAGGCATTTTTATTGCGGTGATGACGAAATCAGCGCAATTTCCGTTTCATATTTGGTTGCCAGATACCATGCAAACCCCAACCCCTGTTTCGGCGATGATGCATGCCGGCGTGATTAATGCGGGGGGCTATTTGTTGGCACGTTTGGGGGCAGGGATCGTGTTATCTCCTGGCTTATTACTGGGGATAAGTCTCATTGGGTTTATCACCCTTCTACTGGGTAATTTATTTATTACCCAACAAGCAGATGTTAAAAAACAATTGGCTTATTCAACCATGGCACAAATGGGCTATATGGTATTGCAGTGTGGTTTAGGTTTTTTTGCTGGCGCCATTTTTCATCTGATTGCGCACGGCTTTTTTAAAGCTTGGTCGTTTTTAACTTCGGGCAGTTTATTGCCAAGTGCGCCCAAAACTCCCCAAAGAAAATCTACTTTATTCACATGCTTCATCAGTTTTCTGTTATGCGCAGTGATTTTCGGTCTAGCGCTATTAATGAGTGCTAAATTTTATCGTTTAATGACGTTGTTTCCCTTATTATCAGTATTTTTAGTCATTACCCTCTATGAATTAGTGGCTAATAGTATTCTCCAGAAAATCCCAGTGCGGATGAAACTATATTCTCTTGCTGGTATCACCGGCCTGTTTTGGATTTACCTGTTATTAACCACTTATTATGAAAGCTTCACTCGTTCAACTTTTCCAGTCATAGCACAAGCATTCAATATTCACTGGCAAATTGTGGGGATGATAATTACCTTGAGTTTTTGGATCATTCATCGCGTCGGTATAATTTCGCTATATCGCTATAAAACATTTACAGACCTTCATAATTTAATTCGCCATAAACTCTTCATCGAAGAAATGTACCGTTATTATTTATTAGAGCCTCTGCGCGATCTGGGTGATGTGTTTTATGCGGGTTTTAAGCGCTATCAACTCATCAGCTTATTGATGATGTTGGCCATTCTTTTGGCGGTGCTTGGCGTCAATTTTAAATGGCATGTGAATGCAGTGGCATATGCAATTGCACTATTTATTATTGTCAGTCTCATTACCGCTAATCGCGCTCGTCAATTAAAACACATATTTATTTTATTAATCGGGTCGCACTGTGCGTTAGCCATTATTGCTCTCAGAGTGATGAGTGTAACCTCAACTAAAATCGCATACTTTCAATTTATCCACATCACGTTATTATGTTTATTAATGATGTTAGTCTTATACAAAATAAAATCGGGCAAAAAACTCGTGCATGCGGTTGAAAATAATTTGCCTTGGCTAGGTGCGTATTTAACCGCTATTTTATTTTGTTTTATTGGATTACCGTTCACCGCGGCATTTATTAGTGAAACGATTATTTTAAAAGAGCTTATTGCCATTCAACCTGGGACCCTTCTCCTGCTTTTAATTGCAATCATGTTATCAGCTATCACAGTATTACATACGCTCCAAGATTCTATTTTCAAAGCCTCCGCCATTCAAAAACTCTCGGTACAATTATCGCCCCTGGATCATTTTTTATTTATTAGCATTTTATTCTTTAATCTTATCAATGGCGTGTATCCTGAAATTTTGTTAAAAATATTGTGACATGGAGATTTTTTGATGATTGACTCATTGTTGAAAGACGCAATAACCACGATCCCAGAATACTGGCCGTTACCCAGTTTTATTGCTACCAATCCCTTATGGGATTGTCATGAGCGTCCTTTTCAAGCAGTCGTGCGAGAATTAAATCGCAATGTCGGAGTGTCAGGGGTGATGCCCGTATCTTTTTATTTAGAGTTATTAGCGAAAGCGGAA
Source organism: Legionellales bacterium (assembly GCA_026125385.1). NCBI lineage: Bacteria > Pseudomonadati > Pseudomonadota > Gammaproteobacteria > Legionellales > Legionellales bacterium. The sequence continues at coordinate 11,605 of JAHCLG010000026.1, read as the reverse complement.
ATCACAGAAGATGATTTCCTAACAGCGGCCTCAATGCAAAAAAAAACGCATGACACTGCCATCTCTCCTCCTGCGACCCTAATTTCAGAAAAAATTTCCAAATTAGTACAAAAAGATATTACCTTAAAAATTAAACAGCAGATGCTCCAATTCTTGATGAATTATTTTTGTCTCGCAGCAGGCATCAAAACTGAGAAAGAAGATAACGATCTATTGTTAGCTTGGCAACATCAAGAGGGTGGACAACTTAAAAAATTTTTTTCCTCTAGCCCATTTTTTCAAGAAGATAAATTCGCATCCTTGGAAAAGTTGCTCGAGGATTTTGCTATTGCTAAAGCGCAGCAAAGCCATTATTTGGAAAAAATTTTTTATCAAATGCTTGGCTGGTCTAGCTTAATTAAATGGCAAGAGCATCATCCGCATAATCTTTATATCACTCAAAAAGCCTCGTTGGTGGATGTGGCACTTATCTGGCTGTGTTATGAAAAATATTATTATTTAAGCTATCAAAAACAATTACCGCAGAATTTTTTTACAGTGGAAGAAACGCCAGACAACGATTTATCAACCCGCGAAAGAAATCGTGAAGATTATCAGTTTATGTGGCAGCGAGCTTATGAGCTGGCTTATCAACGAAAGCTCATGCAGGCATTATCATCTTATGTCAATAAAAAACCTAGCCATAATAATAAACCTAGCGTGCAAGCAGTGTTTTGTATCGATACCCGTTCTGAAGGGTTAAGACGTCATCTGGAAAAAATGAAACATTATGAAACCTGGGGTTATGCCGGATTTTTTGGCTTTGTGTTTGAATATGAAGATCATAATAAATGTCACACCTTGCAATGCCCCGCATTATTTTCACCGGATATTGTGTTAAGTGATGAATCCAGCGCAAATGAATGCGAGATTAGTGCGCGCAGTTTCTTATCGACCTTGGCTCACACCAAAAAAGCGTTTTTATCGGCCTTAAATTTTGTAGAGCTTGCAGGAACCTGGCTCGCATTTGGTATGGTGTTAAAATCGTACTCAGGACAATGGGTTAAAAAAATTCAGCAAGGCATTAATCAAGATAAATCTAGCGCGTTTTTCAATTCAAACATCAGTCCATCTCAAATCCAAGCTAAATTTCCGTTAGCAACTCGCGTTAATAATGCCGCGCAATTTTTAAAAACCATCGGCTTAACCAATGATTTTGCGCCGCTGATATTAATTTGTGGCCACGGTGCTGAAACCGATAATAATCCGTATCACGCCAGTTTCGATTGTGGTGCCTGTGGAGGAAATGCGGGTTGGATCAATGCGGTAGTGGTATGTCACATCTTAAACGATGAAGCGGTCAGACGAGAATTAATCTACCACGGAATTACTATTCCAAAGTCAAGCCGTTTTATCGCGGGATTTCATAATACCACTCAAGATAAAGTATTTTTGCACGAAGATAATCATGCGGCGCCCTGGCAGCTAGCCATAGCGCAATTAAAAAAAGATTTAAATTTAGCATGTGAGCATTTGCGTTTAGAGCGAAGTCAAAGTCTGCCAGATAAATCCTCTCCTGCTCAACGCGCTAGCGACTGGGCACAATTAATTCCAGAAATGGGCTTAATTAATAATGCAGCTTTGATCATTGGTCCACGGTTTTTAACGCAAGAAATTAATTTAGAACGCCGCGTATTTTTACATTCTTACAATCCGACAAGCGATCCACAAGGAGAGTTGCTGAGAAGTATTTTATTAGGCCCTTTAATTGTGGCGCATTGGATTAACGCTCAATATTATTTTTCCACGACCGATCCGCAGATTTTTGGTGCTGGTAATAAAATGTTACACAATGTGTTACCGAATATCGGCGTTATCGAAGGAAATTTCAGCGATTTAAAAATAGGATTGCCGTGGCAAAGTATTGCCTTTCAAGATCAGATCATTCATCAACCGTTGCGTTTATTAGTGATTATTTACGCGCCAAAACAGCTTGTGGATACACTTTTACAGCAGCATCCCACAATAAACAGTCTGTTTGTACAAGAGTGGGCGCATTTGCAGGTGATTGAACCGAGTTGAGTTTGTTTAAGTTGAAAAAAAAACAAGTATGCAATGATTATTGGCTCCTTTAGCTGCCTTGTCGCTAGCACGGTAGCATCAGCAACGGCATACTTGTTGATACGAATTTGTTGCTGCTCGGGTAAAATAAATCTTGCCATAATTGAGTTATAAAATATAATTTATATTTCTATGGTTAAACTTCACAAAAAAATGATATGAGAATCACCCTTCATCAACTGCAAGTCTTTAAGCGCGTGGCGGAATTGCAAAGCGTTTCGTTGGCAGCACAAAGTCTCCATATGACTCAGCCAGCCGTTTCTAATATTTTGCGGCAAGTCGAACAATACTATCAATGCACCTTAGTTCAAGTGATGAACCGCAAATTGCATTTGACAGAATTTGGTAAAGTTGTTTTGCAAATGGCACAAGACTTAGATGGAGTATTAACAGCGGGGGTGCAAAAAATCCAATCGATCAAAGGATTGATCACCGGTAATTTAACCGTTGCCATTGCCACCACCGCTAAATATTTTATGCCGCATTTATTAGGTGAATATAAGCAAAAATACCCGGGCACTCACATTCAAATGAAAGTGTATCATCGCGAATTAATTTTAGAGCGGCTAGAAAAAAACCTCGATGATTTTGTGGTGTTAAGCCAGCTGCCTGATTTTATCGAAGTGGATGCTTATCCCATTTTTGCCGATGAACTCGTGGTGGCTGCGAGTGTTCATCATCCGCTAGCAAAAAAAAATTCTCCCCTTGCGCTTAACGAATTACACAATGAAAATTGGATTATTCGCGAAGCGGGTTCTGGTACCCGCATTGCCATGTTAGCGTTATTTAATCGTCAGAAATTTTTGCCGGTGATTGATATGGAATTAGGCAATAATGAAGCCATCAAACAAGCGTTAATGGCGGATTTAGGAATTTCGGTGGTTTCACATCATAGTATTAAACACGAAGTCGCCAATCAATTATTAACCGTATTAAATGTAGCGGATTTTCCATTGCCACATGTATGGTATTACGTTACGCTCAAAAATAAACGCGTATCGCCAGCCGCAGAAGCGTTTTTAGAATTATTTAAAATCGCAGAGCATCCTCATCGTAAATAGGCTCTGGTGAAGTACTTGCAGGAAAATCTTGAGTAAAAGGGATATTCATCAATAACGATAATTTCATCGAGTTATTTTCTTGATCTCCTCTAAAATTTGTGAGGGGTGGATTGATGGTTGCTTTTTGGTTATTTTCTTCTTCTTCACGATCAGGATCATAAACCTCGTTATCGATTAATGATGTTTCGGTTGGGGTATGGACGGTGCTAAGAGAAGCACTACTGTCTTTGGTATCGCGACGCGAGGCAATTTCTGGCGATACTTTAGTTAAATTACCGCGCGCACTCACTTGAGTTGCCATAGCGCCTAAACAAAAAAATGAAGCAATGACAACGGCCTGCATGAAAATTTTATTCAACGATTTGGTGGCAGAAGTTGTGCTCGGAGTTTGGAGGGTTCTTTTAGATTCATCGGCGGGTGTTGTCAACGTGGTGAGAGCCGGTTGAATAGCGTGTTCATGATTAATAGCATTATTTTTTTTGTTATCATTAGTTTGCATAGTGATATTGCTATCTTTTGAATATTCTCTAGAGGTTGACGTTGAACCTTGGATTGCCGAGGGTGAAGCAATTTCAGGTTGAGAAATATCATTAGAGGCGTTTATTGCGCTTGTATTTTCTGCGAGTGATGAAAACTCCTCGGAGTTTTGAGTTTGAGCTAATTGGTTTTGAATGGCTGAATAATTATTGGTGTTAGTAGTTGTGCTGGGAGGAGGTGTTACCGTCGAGGAGCTACCGGATCGAGTTTTAGCAGGAGATATATTATTTCCCGAGTTCAAAGTGTTATCTGTTAGTGATGACCCAGGAGTTGAGTCATTATGTTGGATATTTTGTTTTACACTCATTTTAGGGTGACTTTTTTCATGTTCAACTGATTCTGAACCAGTATGTGGAGGTGTTTGAGCAGCAACTTCGGACATTTGCACCTTACCAGCGCATTTCACTAAAAAATAAAAAATACTACGACATACTAAAATAGCCGAAGCAGCACCCACTAATGCCCAGCCCACAGGTGTGGCTGCAATACCCGCAAATACTAAAATTCCTAATACGAGTACGATTCCCGAGAATACGGCATTAGTCAAATAACTTGCCGATTTAGTTGTGCTATTAATTTCATAATAAGTTTCAATTTTTTTTAATTGATTTTCGATTAGTGTTTTTTCATGTTGAGGGATTCCTGGAGTAGTAAGTTTTAGTTTTAATTTATCATAAAAATTATTTAATGTTATTCTGTCAATTTCATTTGCAGTAGCATCGTCATTCGTTTCGTGTTTTATCATCAACTGAATTTCCGCAGCCAACGTTTTCCGTTGTTGATGCAATTGCCAAAACTTAATCATCGACTCGAAAAAAATCAGCGCACTCGCAATGACGACCGATAAATTCAATGAAATGATCACTGCAAAACCAATCGCGGCTAGAACGACAAGACTGGTGGATAAAAAACAGCGTTCAATACATTTCTTTCTTGCCACAATTAAGGAATTAATTTCAGCAATTATTTTCGTTTTCTCAGTCTCATCTGTTGGATTAGTAAGAGTTTTAAGTGTTTCCCGCAATTTACGAATTTTGCGCTGTTCATGTATCAACGCAAGAAAATCGGCAACAAAAGCAAATCCACTGAAAATCATTCTCAGATAACCAATCACGGATACTAATTGGCTAATTTTACGCAATAAATTGCCGAGTGCCTGATGCGCTTGATGAAAATACATCGCTATTACATCTAGCATATCATCGATGATGCCAAACCATTTTTGAAATTTTGTTGTTTTACTCATTGTTTTTCTCGAACCACTCTCACGCGACACACACCATTGCAGTTAGCTTAAAATACAAGCTCACCACAATAATCCAGTGTTAGTTAAATCAGTCCATAGGGAAAAGTGAGAGTTTGAATGTTGAGCAGTGTGTTTGAATGAGGCCAGTGTAACAAAAAAAGCTTAAGGAAACCTGAATTATTGGATAATTTTTTTCACGCAAGGTTGACATACGCGCACTTGTGCCGCAAAATACCGTGCTCTTCGCGGAGGGGTGCCCGAGCGGCCAAAGGGAGCAGACTGTAAATCTGCCGGCTTACGCCTTCGAAGGTTCGAATCCTTCCCCCTCCAGTTCAGAGAACTGAAGACAAAAGAGTAAATCTATAAGTCTATTCCTTTGTCTTCAGTTATCTGTCTTCTGAACGCGGGTGTAGTTCAATGGTAGAACCTCAGCCTTCCAAGCTGATGGCGTGGGTTCGATTCCCATCACCCGCTTTCAGAGGATAGGGCGTTTTGACAATTCGCTATGCTGAGACTTTCGCAAGTTAGTTTTTTGAGTACCGCAGCACTAAATGAGCAGCGGAACACAAAAAGTCAACCAGCGTGATCAGCAACGTAGTATCGTCAACACGTTCTAAAAACAGTAGCAAATAAATTGTCTTTTGCAGGCCCACATAGCTCAGCGGTAGAGCACTTCCTTGGTAAGGAAGAGGTCACCGGTTCAAGCCCGGTTGTGGGCTCCAGGACTAAAGTTGTGTGTAATTCTTATCGATAACATTGAGGCGAAAACCATGTCCAAGGGAAAATTTGAAAGAACGAAACCGCACGTTAACGTGGGCACGATTGGTCACGTTGACCATGGTAAGACGACATTAACGGCAGCATTAACCAAGACCTTTGGTGAATTCAGAAGTTACGATCAAATTGATAATGCGCCCGAAGAAAGAGCGCGCGGAATTACGATTGCGACCTCGCACGTGGAATACGAATCACCGAAACGTCACTACGCGCACGTTGATTGCCCAGGGCACGCGGATTATGTGAAGAACATGATCACAGGAGCGGCACAAATGGACGGAGCGATTTTAGTGGTGAGTGCAGCGGATGGTCCAATGCCCCAAACACGCGAACACATTTTATTAGCTCGCCAAGTGGGAGTGCCATATATATTGGTATTCATGAACAAAGCGGACATGGTAGACGATAAAGAGTTATTAGAACTAGTGGAAATGGAAGTGCGCGATTTATTGAGCAGCTATGATTTCCCTGGCGACGACACTCCGATTATTGTGGGTTCAGCATTAAAAGCATTAGAAGACGATCAAAGCGAGATTGGCGTACCGGCGATTAAGAAGCTGGTGGAAGCGATGGACAATTACATCCCTGAGCCAGAGCGTGCGATTGACCAACCATTTTTACTACCGATTGAAGACGTATTTTCCATTTCAGGACGTGGTACGGTGGTGACTGGCCGGATCGAACGCGGGATTATTAAAGTGGGTGACGAAGTTGAGATTGTGGGTATTCAAAAGCTCACCACGAAGACGACGTGTACGGGCGTTGAGATGTTCCGTAAGTTGCTCGACGAAGGTCGCGCAGGCGACAACGTGGGCGTGTTATTGCGGGGCACGAAGCGCGATGAAATTGAACGCGGACAAGTGTTAGCAAAGCCGGGTTCTATTACCCCACACACGAAGTTTGAAGCGGAAGTGTATATTTTAACGAAAGAAGAAGGTGGCCGTCACACGCCATTTTTCAAAGGTTACCGTCCTCAATTTTATTTCCGCACGACAGACGTGACGGGGATGGTTGAATTACCGGAAGGTGTAGAGATGGTGATGCCTGGAGATAACATCAAGATGGTAGTTGAGTTAATCAATCCGATTGCGATGGAGCAAGGCTTAAACTTTGCTATTCGTGAAGGTGGCCGTACTGTTGGTGCGGGTGTGGTAGCGAAAGTTATCGAATAATTTTTACAGTAAATTGTTTTAAAGTGTCGCAGTGAGATTCAATAGGAATAAAAACTGCGACACTTTTTGCGTGAATAATAGGCCAGTAGCTCAATTGGCAGAGCGGCGGTCTCCAAAACCGCAGGTTGGGGGTTCGATCCCCTCCTGGCCTGCCACTTAAGGCAAGGACATTGGAAAAATACATGGCGATAAACACAGTAGATAAAAAATCAGGCGATTGGTGGAAATGGCTCTTAAGTGCCTTATTATTGCTAGCAGGTTTTTACGCAAATTATCATTTTATCGAACTGGCAGCACCCATTCGCGTTATTGTTTGGATTGTGTTATTGGGCGTATTACTGTTTATTCTTGCACAAACGCAACAAGGGCAAGCCGCAGTAAAATTTACCAGTGAGGCGCGTGTGGAAATGCGTAAAGTGGTATGGCCGAATCGTCATGATGTAACGCGTTCTACGGTTGTTATTTTGGCCTTAGTAGGACTATGCAGCCTAATATTATGGGTCATTGATTCCGGCTTAATGGGATTAATTGGCTGGTTAACAGGCCAAAGAGGGTAATTATGACTGAGAAAAATACAGAATCAGCGCAAGCTAACCAGGATAGCAGCAACGAGCCACGTAAACTTTGGTATGTGGTACAAGCGTATTCGGGTTTTGAAAACTATGTAAAAAAGACATTAGAAGAACGAGTTAAACTGGCCGGAATTGAACATAAATTTGGAGATATTTTAGTCCCAACCGAAAATGTTGTCGAAATGCGCTCAGGACAAAAACGTCGTAGTGAGCGTAAATTCTTCCCGGGCTATGTCTTAGTTAGTATGGTGATGGATGAAGAAACCTGGCATTTAGTGCGTAAGACGCCAAAAGTCCTCGGTTTTATTGGGGGCACCAGCGATAAACCGGCGCCCATCAGCGAAAAAGAAGCCAATAAAATTTTACAACGCGTCCAAGAAGGCGCCGATCAAGACCGGCCGAAAATACTCTATGAACCTGGTGAAGTGGTGCGCGTAACCGCAGGACCCTTTGCCGATTTTAACGGCGTTGTTGAAGAAGTTAACTATGAAAAAAGTCGTTTGCGGGTGGCGGTTTTGATTTTTGGCCGTTCAACACCGGTGGAACTCGAATTTGGACAAGTGGAAAAAGCATAATCGTTTTCATTAGCGGGGAGCTGTGTGCCGCAGCGTTAACACCCATTATTCGTTAGGAGAAAAGCATGGCAAAGAAAATTACGTCATATATAAAACTGCAAGTTAAAGCCGGGGAAGCGAATCCCAGTCCTCCGGTTGGGCCTGCCTTAGGTCAACATGGTGTTAACATCATGGAGTTTTGCAAAGCGTTTAACGCAGCGACTCAAGGTATGGAAAAAGGGTTGCCCACTCCCGTTGTGATCACTGTTTACAGCGATCGCAGTTTTACCTTTATCACCAAAACCCCGCCCGCTTCCGTATTGTTACTGAAAGCCTTAGGATTACCCAAAGGCAGCGGTACGCCAAACTCAAACAAAGTGGGTAAAGCAACTCGCAAACATTTAGAAGATGTAGCGAAAATGAAAATGCCTGATCTTACCGCAGCCGATTTAGAAGCTGCCGTTCGCACTATTGCAGGCAGCGCGCGCAGCATGGGTATTGAAGTCGAAGGCGTGGAAGGAGTGTAAACATGGCAAAATTATCTAAGCGTTTTCGTGCAATTCGTGAAAAATTGCAACCAGGCAAACAATATCCTTTAACGGAAGCCATTAACTTATTAAAAGAATTTTCCAAGGTGAAATTCAAAGAAACGATTGATGTCAGCGTCAACCTGGGCGTCGATCCGCGCAAATCTGACCAAGTCGTGCGCGGCGCAACTGTGTTACCAAAAGGCACAGGTCGTACCGTGCGTGTAGCCGTATTCACTCAAGGAGCAAATGCTGATCTCGCTCGTGAAGCCGGTGCTGATATTGTGGGTTTTGACGATTTAGCCGAAACGGTGAAAAAAGGCGAAATGAATTTTGACGTCGTGATTGCCACTCCAGATGCCATGCGCATTGTTGGTCAGTTAGGGCAAATCCTAGGTCCTCGTGGATTAATGCCAAACCCGAAAGTGGGTACGGTTACTCCTGATGTTGCGACGGGCGTCAAAAATGCAAAAGCCGGTCAAGTTCAATATCGTACCGATAAAGCCGGTATTATTCATTGCCCAATTGGTAAAGTTGATTTTGCCGCCGATGATTTAAAATTGAACTTACAAACATTAATCAGCGATTTGAAAAAAGCGCGCCCACAAACAACAAAAGGAATTTATATTAAAAAGATTTCCTTAAGTTCAACCATGGGGCCTGGTATTGCGGTGGATTTATCCACACTAGAAGGTTAATAGATTTTGGAATAGTGAGTTTACGCTATTCCATGTTGGCGCGGCTGCGATCGAGTTTCTCGATCGTAGACCGCCCAAGACCGTAGGTGTGCTAAACAAAACAGTTTTGTTAGCGTTGTAGCACTTAAACATCCAGCCTACGCAGGCGGTGAAGCCGTGATCAAAAACGGTCATTCACTAAAAAAAACAACACGAGTTACACCGTGTTTGGTTAGGAGATAATCAATGGCACTAAGCCTTGCTGAGAAAAAAGCAATCGTTAGCGAAGTCGCTGAAGTTGCTCGTCAAGCGCAAGCGGCTGTGCTAGCTGAATATCGTGGATTAGAAGTCGGCGAAATGACAGAATTGCGTGCAAAAGCGCGGGAATCTGGTGTTTATTTACGCGTCGTTCGTAACACTTTGGCAAAACGCGCATTCCAAGATACGGAATTCGCTTGTCTGAGTGAAGCATTAACAGGACCTCTTTTGATTGCATTATCAAAAGCAGAACCCAGTAGTGCTGCGCGTTTATTACGTGACTTTGGTAAAGCTCATGACAAATTAACCGTCACTGCGCTAGCAATGGGTGGTAAGTTGATGCAAGCCAATCAACTTGAAGCCATGGCAAAATTACCAACCTACAATGAAGCAATTGCGATATTGATGGGAGTCATGAAAGCGCCGATCGAAAAATTTGTTCGCACTCTGGCAGAACCTCATGCCAAGTTGGCGCGTACGGTCGCTGCAATCCGCGATCAAAAGCAACAGTCAAATTAGTTATAACTAATTGGTTAAATACATTTTTTGGAGTAAAATACAATGGCCGTTTCTAGAGAAGAAATTTTAGATACAATTGCAAACATGAGCGTGATGGAAGTTGTTGAACTCATCTCTGCTATGGAAGAAAAATTTGGCGTGAGCGCACAAGCTGCCGTCGCTGTTGCAGCTCCTGCTGCAGGTGCGGGCGCCGCTGCTGCTCAAGAAGAACAAACCGAGTTTGATGTTGTCATGAAGAGCTTTGGCGATAATAAAGTGAATGTAATTAAAGTCGTTCGCGCAATTACTGGCCTTGGCTTGAAAGAAGCTAAAGACATGGTTGAAGGCGTGCCTGCAACAGTGAAAGAAGCTGTTAGCAAAGCCGACGCTGAAAATATTAAAAAGCAACTGGTGGAAGCTGGTGCTGAAGTTGAAATTAAATAAGGTACTTCCTATCCAGTTGCTGAGTCATCAGTAACTGGATAATTTTAACCGGTGTTTCTGTGGTGATATCATAGAAACACGTGACTCAGTAATCTAGGCAGTAAAAATTTGTTAGTGATCAATGACCCAACGATCATTTTTAAAAAAATATTTTCTGGTTTCACGAAATAAATCTCGTGAAGGCCAGTTTTTGTATTTTTAACGCAGCGTATTTTTATGAGTATGATCACTACCCCTAAAATTCGTCTGTTAAGCGTGAGGAACTCTAATGGCAGCAATAGCTCCGTATTCTTTTACTGAAAAGCAACGTGTGCGTCGTGATTTTGGTAAACATCCCACCACGATGGTAGTCCCTTATTTATTATCCATTCAATTGGATTCTTACGATCAGTTTTTGCAATTGCATACTAAACATGCCGATCGTCAGAATATTGGCTTAAATGCAGCATTTTTATCGATCTTTCCGATCATCAGCTATTCTGGCAATGCTGAACTCCAATACGTCGATTATAAATTAGGCAAGCCCACGTTTAACGTACGCGAATGTAAAATGCGTGGTTTAACGTATGGTTCTTCCTTGCGCGTCAAAGTTCGTTTAGTCATTTACGATAAAGACGCACCAGCGGGCAGCAAATCCATCAAAGATATCAAAGAACAAGAAGTCTACATGGGTGAATTGCCATTAATGACCAATACAGGTACCTTTATTATTAACGGTACAGAACGTGTTGTCGTTTCTCAATTACATCGCTCACCCGGGGTATTTTTCGATCATGATCGCGGAAAAACGCACTCCTCAGGTAAACTATTATTCTCTGCGCGCGTCATTCCTTACCGCGGTTCGTGGCTCGATTTTGAATTCGATCCCAAAGATTGTTTATTCGTGCGTATCGATCGTCGTCGCAAACTACCTGCTTCGATTATTTTGCGTGCGCAAGGTTATACCACCGAACAAATTCTCGATTTATTTTTTGATACCGATACGTTTGAATTTCATCAGAACGATTTAGTCTTGCATTTAGTGCCAGAACGTCTACGCGGCGACACTGCCACATTTCCAATTGAAGCCAATGGCGAAGTGATAGTTGAAGAAGGACGCCGCATTACGGCGCGCCACATCATGCAATTGAAAAAAGCCAATGTCACCAAGCTTACTGTGCCCGCCGATTATGCTGTAGGTAA
>JAHCLG010000025.1 GCA_026125385.1 Legionellales bacterium | reverse complement strand
AAACTCTTATCCTGTATCTCCGCTCCGATACGTCCCAGGCTACGGAAAGCTCCGTTCCAGGCGACGGCAACCCTAGCGAGTAGTGATCGATGACTAAAAAACCTCGTATTCCTCAAGATGATATCGATTTATTTCGCCAAAGTATGCGTGATGTTAAACCCATTCAACATCAGCAAGCACGGATCAAACGTCCCCGTCACACCCAACCACGCGCGAGTTTACCCGAACCTCTCACCGAAATTATCCTCGAACGCAACACGAGCTTACCGAGAGTTGACAGTGAAAGCGAATTATTTTTCGCGCGCCCTGACTTACCGCATAAACGTATCCAACAATTGCGGCGCGGTCAACTCCCCATCCAAGCGTGTTTGGATTTGCACGGATTCACAGTTCAACAAGCGGAACAAGCTGTAGGTCATTTTTTACTGGATTGTCAGGCACAGGCATTTTATCACGTGTTAATTATTCATGGTAAATCAAGCTTAAAAGACACTCAGCCTATTTTGAAAAATTACTGTAATCAATGGCTTTGCCTGCATCCCTTAGTACTCGCGTTTTGCTCGGCAAAACCTACTGAGGGTGGACGCGGTGCGGTTTATGTTTTATTGCGGAAAGCACGCAAAGCAAATTGCCAAACAGACTAACAGCCAGTACAATATGCCCAATTTAGTGTTTGACAAATAGGCAAATCATGGAACAAAAAACCATTATCATCGGCATCGCCGGCGCTTCCGGTTCAGGTAAAAGTTTAATGGCTAACACGATTGTCGATGAAATTGGTTCCGACCGCGTGGCGGTAATTTCCGAAGATTCCTATTATAAAGATTTAAAACATTTGCCTTTTGAAGAACGCGCTAAAACTAATTTCGATCATCCCGATGCCTTCGATCATCCCTTATTTTGCGAACATTTAAAACGATTGCAAAAACAAGAAACCGTCGAAATTCCAATTTATAATCATGCCGAACATGTGCGCGAAGATCGCACCATTACCATTGCTAAACATGCGATTATCGTATTGGAAGGTATTCTATTATTTGCCGATAGACCCTTGCGTGAAATGATGGATATTCGCGTTTATATGGATACTCCACTCGATGTCTGTTTAATCCGCCGATTAAAACGCGACATTATTCAACGCAAGCGCACTGTAGAATCGGTTATCGAACAATACGAAAAAACCGTTCGCCCCATGTATTTGCAATTCATCGAACCCACCAAACGCTACGCGGACATCATTGTTCCCCGCGGCGGCGCAAATCGCATTGCCATCGATCTCATGAAAGCCAAAATCCGCGAATTACTAGGCAGTTTTGTCGCTTAACGTAGCCCAGAACGCAGCCGTAGCCTGGAACGCAGCAGAGCGGAGATCCAGGATCTTTAGCGTAGCCTGGAACGCAGCAGAGCGGAGATCCAGGATCATAGTTTTAAAGATTTACCGTTCCTGGATCTTCGCTGCGCTTCGTTCCAGGCTACATTTTACGCTGCGTTCCAGGCTAGATTTTATAATATTTAATAAGCCCTGGCGAAAATGGCGTGTTGGGGGCTTGGTTTTCCGGTGAAAATGCATTGGCCTGGGCCGTCGTGTTCTAAGGGTAAACAGCGAATGGTGACGCTTAACTCTTCTTGAATCTGCTTTTCAATCGCCGCATCGCCACACCAATGGGCTAGTACAAAACCATTATTATGTTTGAAAAATTCATAAAACTCATCGCGACTTTCAACAATATGCGTGTGTTGTTGACGGAAATTCAGCGCGCGTTGATAAATGGTATTTTGCATGTCTTGTAAAATAGTGGTGATAGTATTTTTTAATTCCGTCACGCTGAGATTTAAACGATCACGATGGGCTTGATCGCGACGTTTTACACTTAATTTATTTTCTTCTAATTCTTTTTTACCAATTTCAATTCTAAGAGGTACGCCTTTTTTAATCCACTGCCAAGATTTATCGCCGCCGCGCATATCGCGAGTATCGACTTTGATTTGAATAGACCGACCATAAAAAGATTGTTCGCGTAATTCATTCGCGACTTGATCGCAAAAATTTAAAATTGTTTGACGATCGGCGTCATCGTGAATAATCGGTAAAATCACTGCATGAGTAGGCGCAATTCGTGGAGGTAACATTAAACCATCATCATCACTATGAGTCATTATCAACCCACCGATTAAACGTGTTGATGCTCCCCAAGACGTTGTCCACGCGGTTTGTAATTCGCCTTGTTGATCTAAATAACGAATTTGAAACGCTTTTGCAAAGTTTTGTCCGAGAAAATGGGAAGTACCAGCTTGTAGGGCTTTTTTGTCTTGCATCATCGCTTCAATACAATAAGTATTATCTGCGCCTGGAAACCGCTCGGCTTCAGATTTTTCGCCTTTAATCACCGGTATTGCCATGACATCATTCACAAATTCATGGTAGACGTTTAACATGGTTAAGGTTTCTTGGATCGCTTCTTCGCGAGTGGCATGAACGGTGTGACCTTCTTGCCATAAAAATTCAGTGGTGCGTAAAAATAAACGCGTGCGCATTTCCCAGCGAACGATATTTGCCCATTGATTAATTAAAATCGGTAAATCACGATAGGATTGGACCCAATTGGCAAACACTTCGCCCATGATGGTTTCTGAGGTTGGACGCACCACCAACGGTTCTTCCAAAGGACTGGCGGGAATTAATTTTCCTTCGTCATTCACTTGCAAACGATGATGAGTGACCACCGCACATTCTTTAGCAAAACCTTCAACGTGATCGGCTTCTTTTTGCAAATGACTTAAGGGAATGAATAATGGGCAATAAATATTTTCGTGTCCTAATGCTTTAAACCGCTGATCCAATTGTTGTTGAATTTGTTCCCACAAACCATAACCCCAGGGTTTAATTACCATGCAACCGCGGACGCTGGAATTTTCAGCTAATTCAGCAGCCTTAATCACTTGCTGATACCATTCGGCATAATCTTCACTACGTGTCGGTGAAATTGCAGTTTTTTGCGACATGGGAATTGATCCTAATTATTAGAAATGTATTTTTCACGACGCACACTTTGCGGATTGAATTCTAACAATTTCAAGCGCTCATAGGTGTCGTCGATCATATTGGGATTACCACAAAGATAAATCACATCTTGGGTGGGTGATAAATTAAATGACATTAAATAATCTTGCACATAGCCTGCGTGTTCAAACGCTTGCGGATTTTCCGGCATTTCACGCGAATAACAGGCGTGATACGACAAATGATCAAAGCCTTGGCAAAATTCAGCAAATTCTTCGCCATATAAGCAATCGTCTGATGTGCGACAACCGTATAAAATAAAGGTTTCAACATCGCGTTTAGCCAGAGTGGCGAGCATGGCACGATACGGTGTGACGCCTGTACCCGTGGCAATTAAAAAATACCGTTGCGGTTGTTCATCGCGTAAAATTAAACGACCAAAAGGGCCCGACATGGTGACGCGATCGCCTTCTTGTAACCCTGCTAAATAGTCACTGGCAATTCCACCTTCAACAAACGAAGCAGCAATTTCAATTTCTTGACTTAGTTCGGATCGAGTTGCAATAGAATAACTGCGGCTCAGTGTGCGATTATCGTGTTCGATATGAATATTAATAAATTGGCCGGGAATAAAATTAAGCGGCATCGCGCCATCTAATTTGAAACTCAGATGACGAACATTCTTGCTGAGCATTTTAGCCCAACTGACTGTAACAGGAAACGTCTTAATTGGCATGCGCGCTATTGTAGTCAGTATTGATTGTGAAATCTAGTCTCGTTATGCTTGTTCTTTTAAAGATTTTTCACTGTGAGTCGCTATGCCAATGAATCGGTTTAATATGATCGTGATGCTAGGATTGAGTTGCCTATTCCAATTAAGTTTAGCCAGTGAATGCAACGTTCCGCGCGGTTTTTGGCAAAGCCATTCACACACGCTTGCTGCCGACGAGGGTGATTTACTCAATAAAATAAAATTGCTGCAACCTAAGCTTATCGTGGCTGGTTCTAGTACGGACTTTGCTAATTTTAATCACCAACCCTTGGCCGGTGACATTAAACATTCTACCTTATCCATGAGCTTGATGAATAATCCTGAGTATCATTTAATCTTTCAGCTACCCAGCACTAGCCAATGGCAAGTCAGTGATATTGAATCGCCGTTTACTGTGGGCACAACTCATCAACTTTATTCACAATGGGTTATGCGGGGTGATGTTCTGTTAAAAACTAACACCACAGAAAAAAAATTTCCGGCAACGTTGATTTTGCGCGGCATGAGTAATGCGTGTTTTAACATTAAAGATTTTACTACTTGGGCATTAGTAATCAATCCCTCGTCAACCGCCGCTATTATTTTTGCGGGAAATATTAATTTTGAATTACCGCAAATATATTTTGGCTAAGCGAGTTTATTTTGATATTTTAATCCTAGCAGTCTTAATCGTATTTTCTTTAACTTGCACGACTTCAATCGGATAGTTTCTTAACTTCAAACACATACTCGAGCGTGGAATAAATTCTAAATATTCAATAATCAAACCACTCAATGTTTTTGGACCTTTAATGGGCAATTTCCAATTCATGAGACGATTTAATTTGCGTACGCTAATGCTGCCATCCACCAAATAACTACCATCTTCTTCTTGATACACTTCTTTTAATGTCCGTGCAAAATCGCTAGTAAACTCACCGACAATTTCTTCTAAAATATCCTCAATAGTCACTAACCCTAAAACATCACCATATTCATCCACCACTAATCCTGTACGACGTTGTTCACGTTGAAAATTAACTAATTGAGTGGTTAATGGGGTATTTTCAGGAATAAAATAGACATCACTTTTATTTTCAATTAACGTTTCTTTGGTAAGTTTGTGATGTGACATTAAACTTAAAAGTTTGCGTGCGTGTATCATACCTTCGATATTATTGATATCGTTACGATAAATGGGTAAGCGGGTGTGTTGGCTAAAAAGTAGTGTGTCGAGTATTTCATCCCACGTTAACTCCAGATCAATCCCAACAATTTCATTGTGAGGAACCATAATATCTTCTACGGTGGCTTTGTCTAAATCGAGAATTCCTAGGAGCATCGATTGATGTTTAAGCGAAATTTTACTACTCGCTTCATATACAACAGTTCGCAACTCTTCTTTAGACAAAGGATCGGTTAAATCTTTTTTAATACTGACTCCAAAACATTTTAATAAATTATTCGCCATAAAATTAATAAACCAAACCACGGGATAAAATACTTTTAATAATATGGATAACGGTAAAGACACTATGAATGCAATTTTTTCAGGATATAAAGCTGCTAAGGTTTTAGGTGCTACTTCAGAAAAAACTAATACTGCTAAGGTTAGAAAGAAAGTGGCAATTGCAATTCCAAGATCTCCAAATAAATGACTAGCAATGATCGTCGCAATGGCCGATGCAAGAATATTGGCAAAAGTATTTCCAATTAAAATAACACCGAGTAAGCGATCGGGACGTTCTAATAATAAGCGCACACGTTGCGCGGCTTTGTGCTTTTTTACCCGCGCTAAATGACGTAAGCGATAGCGATTCACCGACATCATACCCGTTTCCGAACAGGAAAAAAAAGCGGAAAGAATAATTAAAAAAATTAATAATAAAGTCAAGCCTAACACCTTATTACTCCTTTATTGATGTTTGAATTAGCCAACCCAGTTCATGGGGCAACGCTTGTAAACCGTGACGAATGGCATATGGAATTACCGCAATTAATTCATTTTGATAATAAAGTAATGGAATAGTATTCCGTTGCCAAGGTGGAATTTTCCATTCTTGCATTAATTTTTTTAAAGGATGTGAGCCTATGCGGCCGGCAGGATGAAAGCGTTCGCCATATTCGCGAAAACGAATACTAATTTTGTCTAAATCCAGCAAGCGACTGACTGAGATACCCTGCCCCAACACTTGCCATGCCGATAAGCGCAAATGGGGCAGCTCTAAGGGTTCTTGCAAATTCCAATTCACTTTTTCTGCCAGTTTGATACTGGCAGGAATTTTATGCGCATAGAGTTTGCCATGATAGCGCCGAATTTCACAATGTCCCCAGGCTAAACGTGGAGTGGCATCCGCTTTGGCATGAATAACGGTGGTGAAGAGTTGTTGGACTTGTTGCGTGGATAATTCCGGTAAATTAGCCTGTTTTAGCCAATAACGAATGACATTGATTTGTCTTGGAAGAGATAACTGTGCTAAACAAGGTAACGATAAACCTGATCCATCTTGATTAAATAATTGATAATCTTGTTGCGCTAATTCTTCGAGTAAATGACTGGCATGATGGCAATGATCACTGCTGCGATTAAAACATCTTATCGCTTGTGGCCAGCGTTGTTGCAGCAACGGCATCACTTGATGACGTAAATAATTACGATCAAATTCAGGGTGTTGATTGGTGGGATCTTCAATCCAAGATAATTGTTGTGAATGCGCGTAAGCGATAATCATTTCTCGAGTATAGGGTAATAAGGGGCGCCATAATAAGGCATCACCAAAATTTTGAATACGGGGCATGCCGGCTAAACCACTAACACCACCGCCGCGCAATAATTGTAATAATAATGTTTCCGCTTGATCGTTAGCATGGTGCGCAAAACAAATGGCTTCATCGGCTGTTAAAAATGTTTGTAATGCACGCCGGCGTATTGCTCTTGCTGCAGCCTCCAGACCTTGTGATCGATCACGCACGTCGACTCGCAAGACATGACACGGAATATGATATTGACGACAAATTTGTTGGCAATGGCGTTCAAATGTCGATGCTAGCGGTTGCAGGTTATGATTAATGTGGATCGCAGCGACAGGTATTGGGCTAAAACGCATCAGTAAATCCAATAAAACATGAGAATCTACACCGCCACTAAAGGCCACGAAAATAGTGCGTAAATGAGAATATTCGTTAAAAAAAGGTTGAATCGAGGATTGAAATTCTTGCAACATTCAACCGTTATTTCCCATAACTTAATAAGCGATGGTAACGCCTTGCTAATAAATCATCGCTAGAATATTGACGTAAATTTTTAAGCGTTTTTAATAAATGATCGTTTAACGTTTTCGCCATTTTTTCCACATCGCGATGCGCACCACCAACAGGCTCCGCAATAATTTCGTCAATTAAACCCAGCTCTTTATTACGACTCGCCGTGATCCCCATCGCTTCGGCAGCATCAGAGGCTTTGGTAGCAGACTTCCATAAAATAGAGGCACAACCTTCAGGTGAAATCACGGAGTAGATACTGTATTGTAACATCATCACCCAATCTGCGACCCCAATCGCTAACGCACCACCTGAACCACCCTCACCAATCACCGTTGCTATAATTGGCACACGCAAATCGGACATTTCCGCTAAATTTCTCGCAATGGCTTCACTTTGATTACGCTCCTCGGCACCGATGCCAGGATAAGCGCCGGGAGTATCGATAAAAGTGAAAATCGGTAGATGAAAACGTTCGGCTAATTTCATCACTCGTAATGCTTTGCGATATCCTTCAGGACGAGGCATGCCAAAATTACGGGCGATTTTTTCAGTGGTGGTGCGACCTTTTTGGTGACCTATCACGCATACAGGCTCACCATGAAAACGGGCGATGCCAGTGATTAATGCGGAAGAATCGGCATAATGCCTATCACCGTGCAATTCATCAAAATCGGTAAAAATATGTTGAATATAATCGAGCATATAAGGACGTTGCGGATGGCGTGCCAGTTGGGCAATTTGCCATGAAGATAAAGAAGAAAAAATTGACTTGGTTAATTCTGCATTTTTTTGTTCGAGGCGTTTAATTTCATCGCCAATATTAATTTCGCTGGTATTGCTAACGCGTCGCAATTCTTCAATTTTGGCTTCAAGTTCGGCAATAGGTTGCTCGAAATCTAAAAAATTTAAATTCATGATTATTTCTCACTCATAAGAAAATGCAATATTTTCTGCACCAATTAATTCATTGAGCTCGTTAATTAAATTCACTCGTGGTTGAATAGTCCATTGTTTGCCAAATACCAAACGCGCAGAAAATTCAGATTCTTGGTAGTTTACCACAACCGGGGTCGCACCTGGTGAAAAAGTTCGTAAAATATCTTTTAAGCGCTCGGAAAATTCGGCGGTTAAATGTGTTGATTTTAAATTTAACAGTAAATATTTGGCATAGGCTTCGCGAGCTTGCTCTAGCGATAAAATACGTTTTGCACTCATGCGATAATTACCGCTAAAATCGTCAATACTTAATTCACCTTCGATAATCATTAAATTATCTTTCACAATTAATTCGCGATATAACTGAAAAGCATCGCTAAAGATTGCCACTTCAATGCGCGCCGTGCCATCATCCAGCGTCATAAATCCCATGCGTTCCCCGCGTTTATTCAGCAAGGTGCGAATGGTAATCATAAATCCTGCCAGGATCACACTTTGATTATTTTTAGAAGCGAGTTCTTTAATGGTGCTGGTAGTGAAGTGCGCTAATTCCTGACGAAATTCATCGAGGGGATGACCACTCACATATAAACCTAAGGTTTCTTTTTCACCTTGCAAGCGCATTTGTTCGCTCCAAGGTTTTATTTCGGGAAACTCTACCACCGGCATTGCTTGCGGAGAAAGCGCTGAAAATAAATCTTGCTGGCCACTTTTTTCAGCTTGTAGTGATTGAGTTGCCGCCAACAATGCGCTATCGATAATTGTGAATAATTGCACGCGATGATATTGGGGATGATCAGCACTGCCCGATCGCACCAAGGCTTCTAAAACCCGACGATTTAATTTATGCTGATTTAAACGCAAACATAAATCGACAATATCACGATATTCACCGTGCTTTTCGCGTTCGGCAACAATAACATCGGCAATCGCTTGACCGAGACCTTTAATAGCCCCTAATCCATAAACGATGGTTGAATTATCTCGCACGCTAAATTGATATTGGCTGTGATTAATATGCGGATAAATAATCGTTAATTGCATGCGTTGACATTCTTCAATAAACATGACCACTTTATCGGTATTATCCATATCAGACGATAATACCGCTGCCATAAATGCGGCGGGATAATGCGCTTTTAACCACGCTGTTTGATAAGAAACTAATGCATAAGCAGCCGAGTGCGATTTATTAAATCCATAACCTGCAAATTTTTCCATTAAATCGAAAATATGTTGTGCTTGCTCAGCGTCAACGCCGCGTGCACTCGCACCTTCGACAAAAATTTGGCGTTGCTTGGCCATTTCTTCGGGTTTTTTCTTACCCATGGCTCGACGCAATAAATCGGCGCCGCCCAATGTGTAACCGGCTAAGACTTGCGCGATTTGCATGACTTGTTCTTGATATAAAATAATTCCATAGGTAGGTTTTAATACTTCGGTTAAATCCTCATGCATATATTCCAGAGTTTGGCGACCATGCTTGCGATCAATAAAATCATCGACCATTCCCGATTGCAAAGGTCCTGGGCGAAATAAGGCGACTAAAGCAATAATATCCTCAAAACAATCAGGTTGCAGGCGTTTAATTAAATCTTTCATGCCGCGAGATTCTAATTGAAATACTGCTGTAGTTTCACAACGTTTTAATAAATCGAAGGTAACAGCATCGTCGGTGGGAATTGTTGTAATATCAATTTTTTGGTTAAAGTGTTTTTGAATATTAGCAATTGCCCAATCAATAATGGTGAGCGTGCGCAATCCTAGAAAATCGAATTTTACCAGGCCAATACCTTCGACATCGTCTTTATCAAATTGCGAAACTAAATTACCGCCACCTTCTTCGCAATATAGCGGAACAAAATTAATTAATTTTGAGGGGGCGATAACCACACCACCCGCATGTTTTCCGGCATTGCGAGTGATACCTTCTAATTTTAACGCCAGATCAATTAAAGTTTGCACATCTTCTTCGCGTTCATAACGTTCGCGTAATAACGGTTCTTGACTGAGTGCTTTTTCAAGGGTAATTCCTAATTCAAAGGGTACTAATTTAGCAATTTTATCGACAAAACCATAAGGAAATCCTAATACTCGCCCGACATCACGCACCACGGCTTTTGCCGCCATAGTACCAAAAGTGATAATTTGAGAAACACTTTCTCGCCCGTATTTTTGTGCCACATAATCAATCACGCGATCACGATTATCCATGCAAAAATCAATATCAAAATCGGGCATGGACACCCGCTCAGGATTTAAAAAGCGTTCGAATAATAAATCATAGGCCAGAGGATCAATATCGGTAATCCCTAAACTGTAGGCCACTAATGATCCTGCACCCGAACCACGACCTGGCCCCACCGGAATTCCATTGTCCTTAGACCATTGAATAAAATCGGCCACAATTAAAAAATAGCCGGGAAAGCCCATAGCATTAATCACATTGAGTTCACGTGCTAAGCGCTCGTCATAGGCTTGACGTTGCTGTAAAAATTGCGGCTGTTGACTATCGAATAATTTTTTTAAGCGTAATTCTAATTTTTCTTTGGCTAAATTTTCTAAATAATTTTCAATGGTAAATCCTGCTGGCACGGGAAAATTGGGTAAATAATTTTTATCAAGTTCTAATTGCAAATTACAGCGTTTGGCAATTTCTAGGCTATTAGTCAGTGCTTCTGGAATATCTGCAAATAAATTTTGCATTTCTTCAGCACTACGCAAATATTGTTGTTCGCTGTAATTTTGTTGGCGTTTGGGATCTTGTAACATTTCGCCATTATGAATACACACGCGTGCTTCATGAGCTTCATAATCGTTTTGATCTAAAAACATCACCTCATTAGTAGCCACAACCGGAATTTGATGAGCGTTGGCTAACTGCAAACACGCAGCATTATATTGCTCATCTCCTTGGCGTTGTGTGCGTTGAATTTCTAAGTAAAAACGTGAGGGAAATCGTTCATTCCAAAATGATATATATCGCGCTGCTTGTTCTAGATTATTTTGCAAAA
The DNA here is from genome assembly GCA_026125385.1 of Legionellales bacterium. Lineage (NCBI taxonomy): Bacteria > Pseudomonadati > Pseudomonadota > Gammaproteobacteria > Legionellales > Legionellales bacterium. The sequence goes on along the minus strand of JAHCLG010000025.1, from coordinate 27,387 downwards.
TTGCTTGGCCAATGTCCCCTTTTTTGCCACCCGATAACGCGATAACATCTTTGCAATCGATCCATTCACGTTCTATTAGAGGAATTCCGTGTTGTTGACCTTCTAAATATGCGCGAGAAATTAATGCGGTAAGTTGACGATATCCCGCTTGATTTTGGCACAGTAGAATTAAGCTAAACGGATTAAATGCATCATCGGGATTTTTAATTAACATTTCCGCGCCAATGATGGGTTTGATCCCGGCTTTAAGCGCGGCACGGTAAAATTTAACCGTGCCGAATAAATTACATCGATCCGTTAACGCTACCGCCGGAAGGTTGCGTTCGCGACACGCTTTAACCAGTGATTTTAAACGCAGCATGCCATTCACTAAAGAATATTCGCTATGCAAATGCAAATGAACAAATTGTTGATTTGACATTTTGTGCTCTAGAGTTCGCATACTCCACCAACACACGCTAATTCTTTTTTCACTTCCGTTTCATCATTACGCTCATAAATGATTAATTGAGAAAAATCAATTTTTTCGAACCGTTTTAATAGTTCTTGATATCGTTGTTTATCGATAGTTTCATAGGGTGCTAAATGATAAACATGATTATCGCGAGGCAAGAACGACAATCCACCAACAATATCCCAATTTTGATTCACCCAATTGGCCACTTCTAACCACTCATCATCACCGACAGAAATAGTGACAGAGGGATTGTGTTCCGTGTAATTTAATTTTACTGTCTTCCAATGTTCTAAAAATTCTAACGCAGTTAAGTCGTCTCGATAAACCGCTTTTACGTTGGGTGCTTTTACTGGAAATTCCAGCACGAAAGTAGTGGCATTTTCTTCTGACTGACCCACCTCTGGATGATAGGGCACGCCTTGATCTTTTAGCATTTTGAATAAGGCATCTGTCGCTGCAATACGAATACGACGAATATAGTACGGTGCGTGACGTGGATGCATTCCCGAAGCGCAATCTACAACTTGCGATACTGTACCCGAAGGCTTGACGCAAGTGACACACGTTGAGGGATTAATCGCAAAACGTTCGGCGTATTTTTTATTAATGCTAAGCGCTTTTTGCTTTAATTTTTGTAAGGTTCGAGCATCGCGAGCGGCTTCACAATCCCATTGACCGGTAATTGAAACACCTAATAAAGCTTCTTCTTCACAATTTTTTTGCCATTCCGGTGATAAATAGGGAAAATGAGTTAAGGTTGCTTGGAACGTTCCTAGAATTGTTGCAAGTTTAATTTTTTGCAATAAGCGTTCTTCATCGTCTTCAGCGCGCGCGACAATTTCAGATAAATTACAAAATTGTTTGGATTGTAAAATAATTTCGGCGCACGGATTCGTACCAATGATTCCAACAATCGTATCATTTTGAATAATATTTTTTTGCGTTAAATACTCAATACGGCGTTTGGGTAGCGTTTGCGTTAATCCCGCGCGATTAAAAATTCCACGCTCGCCACTACCACTTTTCACTAAGGCTAACCATTCCTCGAGGAGTGTCGCGTTATCGGGTTTTTGCGTATAAACAGCCGAATTATTTGCCATGCAACGTTGCGGTTCGTTATAAAAAAATTGTCCGCTTTTCGCCTGACGCATCAGAGGATCGTCTAAATCGGAAAGTGAAATCATCGCCGAACGACGCACACCTCCCGAGACAACCACTTCACCAATTTTACATAAAATATCGTGCGCATCGATATTGGTTAAACGGCGCCCTTGTCGTTTTAAAATAATCGCGCGAGTAAAATTTAATAAGTCACGTAATGGATCGGGACCTGAACTTTTTCCACCCATGGTTTTTAAGCGTGCGCCCGCGGGTCTTAATTGTGAAAAATCAAACAGTATATCATTACCATCAAACCAAGTGGTCATACCTAAAATCAACGCGTCACACCAGCCCTCTTTGCTATCGGGGATGACATGAGTCGGTAGCATTTTTCCTGTTTGGGGCTTAATTTGTGGTAAGGCTTGAATATTTTGGCTTTCAACTGAAAATCCCACACCGGTACCACACATCGAAATATACATCACTTCGCCGAAATCGCGTAAATTCCGCGGCGCGATAAACGAGCAATTATAGGCACAGACATGAGTGGCTTCAGCAGCAGGCCCGGCGAATTGTAATAAGCGCATCGAGGGCATGATATCTTGTTGTAAAATCGCTTGGCGAATTTCTTTATATTCACGCGGAGTTAATTTATCTCCCAAATGATTTTTCATAAAATTCATGTAGCGATCAACCGTTTCTATCCACGTTTCACGGCGTTTTTCTGCAGGTATCCAGCGGGCATAAGTGCGCAAATAAACAAATTCTGCTAAAGGATTTTTAAAATAACGTCGACTTTCTTCCGCCATTTTTTGAATATGAGCGGGGATCACAATTTTTTGTTCACGCGCCTTGGCACGCTCTTGACGATATAAAATATAGGCTTTAGCGGTTTTGGCATAATTTTCAAACATTAAGTTTTTTTCTACCGCATCTTGAATGCCTTCCACGTCAGGAATAAAGGATTTATAGCGCCGCCGAATTTCTTCTAATTCATTTTGCACACGCGTGGCCACGGCCTTGGCTTCTTGAAAAGAACCTTCGTTTGCAACCTCCATGGCTTTGTGGATCGCCGTGGTAATGCGCTCCAAGTCAAAATTAACTTCTTTACTATCGCGCTTGATGACTTTTTTAATCAGTTGGGCAGTACGTTTTTTTACCATGGCTTTACCTTCAATTATTTCACTCATGCTAATTCCTTCATTTTAAGATGTTGTTCAAAAATTAATGCCACCGGCTTATAACTTTTCCGATGAATAGGCGTAATACCTAGCGTTGCTAATGCCTGTAAATGCGCTTTGGTCGGATAACCCATATGAGTTTCAAAACCATAGCCGGGATACTGTTTGGCATAGTCTAACATTTCTTGATCGCGCGCGACTTTCGCTAAAATGGAAGCAGCGCTGATTGCAGGGATTTTACTATCGCCTTTGACAATCGCTTCCACGCTGCAATTTAAACGCGGACAATGAATTCCATCGACTTGTGCGTGTGTGGGTTGAACACTGAGAGCATTCACTGCGCGTTGCATGGCCAATAAGCTGGCTTGCAAAATATTAATGCGATCTATTTCTTCGGCTTCAGCGCGTCCTAAGGCATAGGCTAAGGCTTTTTCGCGAATTTCTCTGGCTAAAGCCTGGCGTTTTGCTGCGGAAAGTTGTTTAGAATCACGTAATCCTAGAATAGGATTTAAGGGATTTAAAATCACGGCTGCCGCAATGACCGGACCTGCTAATGGCCCTCGCCCTGCTTCATCGATGCCTGCTATAAATGATTCCACGCTGTTCTCTCCCACTTACCGGCGGACATTTTAACAGTAGCATTGCATCCCCACAATTTGTTTGTTACTCTTTTTTTTTGCTGAAGAGTAAGAGGTTTCGCATGGCGAATGAAGAATGTGCAAAACAATTGCTGGCCTGGAATGAAGCCAATTTAAACGCACAAGCCAATTGGCAACCTCAAGACTTAGCCAATTTTTTTGCTGAAGAATTTATTGTTCGAGCCAACGGCCGTCGTTATGAAGCCAATTATCAAACCTATGCGGAATTTTTGAATACTATGCGATCTTCTTTGCAATCCATCCGGTATACGTATCATGAGTTTATTGTCAATAAGGATAGCGTGGTCATACCGTTGATAGCTAAACTCACCCGCCTTGATAACAGCAGCGAGCAGTATGAGGCGATGCTCATGCTAAAATTTAATCCTACCGGTAACATTGTTTTATGGCATGAAGTGTATACACCGCTTGAATCTCATTCCGACTGATTGAGCGCGATGTTCAGCACCGCTTGAGCAGCAACCACACTGGCTTCTCGTTTTAATTGTTGATGAAGGGTTAAAAATGTGTGTTGGAGTTTTTTTTGCGTCTCGACATCGTTTAATAAGGCCATGAGTTGAGGGACTATCGTATCAACGCGTGCTTCATGTTGTAATAATTCTGGTACAATGGGCTGCTTGAGCAATAAATTTGGTAAAGCAAAATATTGAATTTTAACCAAACGTGCTGCAAGCCAGGCGGTGAAGCGAGATACTTTATAGGCAACAATCATGGGGCGTTTGATTAACGCGCATTCTAAGGTGGCAGTTCCACAAGCAAGCAAAACCACATCGGCCGCACTCATGGCCACACGTGCTTGTCCTTCGAGAAGAATAATGGGTAAATCGGGCGCAAGCGTTTGCACTCGCTGTGAAAAATAGTCATAACAGGTCGATTTAGCCATCGGCGCTACAAATTGTAGGTGGGGATTGTGTTGATAACACGCTTTAGCAACGGCAATAAATAAATCGCTTAAATATTTTAATTCGCCTAAGCGTGAGCCGGGTAATAAGGCAATTGTTTTTTTATTTTCGGCTAGATTTAACTGTATTCGTGCCTGAATAGCATTATTTTCTATGGGTATTTCATCCGCGAGGGGATGTCCCACGTAGATGGCTGGAATGTGATAGCGTTGATAAAATTCCACTTCAAAAGGAAACAAACACAACATTAAATCTACAGCGCGTTTTATTTTGTGCCAGCGCCATTGGCGCCATGCCCACACCGAGGGACTGACATAATGGATAACTTTAATGCCCGCCCGTTTCAAGCCAATTTCTAACCCTAAATTAAAATCCGGGGCATCAATCCCAATAAAAACATCAATTTTATTTTTAATGAAGTGCCGATACAACTTGCGACGCATGATTAATAATTCAGGGATATGACGTAACGGTTCAATAATTCCCATTACCGATAATTTTTCCAGAGAAAATAAACTTGTGACACCTGCTTGTTGCATCCATTCGCCAGCAATCCCTTCTGCTATCACATGGGGATGGATTTTTTTTATGGCATGAATTAACTCAGCCCCCAGTCTATCGCCAGAAACTTCACCCGCGATAATGCCAATCCGTAGAGGTTTATTCATGAGAATTAACGCGCTATGCCACGTTCTGACTGTTGTAAAAATTGGATTAAGATATTGACCTCTTCACATTCAGCCGTCATTTTTTCTAATTCAGCTAACGCTTCTTGTAAACCCAAACCTTGACGATATAAAATTTTATAGGCGCGTTTTAAATGGGCAATGGTTTCATTACTATAACCACGTCGTTGCAAACCGACGGCATTTAATCCAAAAGGCTCAGCGTAATAACCCGAAACTTTAACAAAGGGTGGCACATCTTTATTAACCATAGCACTCATTGCTAAGAAACTATGTGCCCCAACACGACAGAATTGATGAACGCCGCTAAATCCACCAAGAACGACAAAATCATCGACAATCACATGGCCTGCGAGTGATGCATTGTTCGAAAATACGGAATGGCTTCCCACCTGACAGTCGTGAGCGATGTGAACGTAGGCCATGAGTAAATTATCATCGCCAATTCGAGTGACGTAACCACCACCGGCTGTTCCTCGGTGAATGGTGACACTTTCACGAAAAATATTGCGATCACCAATTTCTAAACGGGTAATTTCGCCTTCGTATTTTTTATCTTGAGTGACTTCGCCAATCGAGGCGAATTGAAAAATTTCATTGTCACAACCAATGCGCGTGGGGCCTTTAATGACTACGTGAGAATGAATACATGTGCCCTCTCCAATTTCAACATCGGGACCGATATAAGTCCAAGGGCCGACACTGACATTTTCTGCTAATTGAGCACTGGGATCGATAATGGCTGTTGGATGAATCACGCTAACTATCTCTTCTTACACTGGTTAAATCGGCATTGCAGACTAAGTTTCCATCGACTTTCGCTTCGCCGCTGAATTTCCACACATTATTTTTAGATTTTATTAATTTAACGTCTAAGATTAATTGATCGCCAGGAACAACGGGTTTTTTGAAACGCACATTATCAATAGCGGCAAAATAATAAATTCCCCCAATTTCCAATCCACGGTGTTCAGCCGATTTTAAGGCTAAAATGCCACTCGCTTGCGCAAGTGCTTCAATTAATAATACGCCTGGCATGACGGGCAATTTAGGGAAGTGTCCGTTAAAAAAATTTTCATTGATCGTCACATTCTTTACCGCGGTCACTGATTCTTCGATTTTTAAATCAATCACGCGATCGATTAATAAAAAAGGGTAGCGTTGTGGTAAATAATGAAAAATTTCATTGATGTCTAAATGATCCATAACTCCCCTTAAGCGATCACTTCGCGCTGTAATTCAGCAATCATTTTTTCTAATTTACTTAGTTTGCGGGCTAATTCATCGAGATGGTGTAGGCGACTCAAGTTTTTAATCCAAGTCCGTGACTCTTGCACGGCGGTAAAAGAAGAATACAGACCCGCTTGTTCGATAGAAGCGTAGACACCCGACATTCCCGTGAAACTCACATTATCGGCAATCGTGATATGACCAGCGATACAGGTTCCACCACCAATCGCGCAATTTTTTCCGATTTTGGTGCTTCCCGAAATTCCTACACATCCCGCAATTGCCGTGTTTTCTCCAATTACGACATTGTGACCGATTTGAATTTGATTATCTAATTTCACCCCATCTTCAATCACGGTGTCTTCAAGTGCGCCCCGATCGATCGTGGTATTGGCGCCGATTTCTACGCGGTTACCAATCATCACGCTGCCTAATTGTGGGATTTTGATCCATTGACCCTGATGATTTGCCATGCCAAATCCATCACTGCCGATCACCACACCGCTGTGGATCACACAATCGCTACCAATATTCACACCACGATAAAGAACCACTCGTGGATAAAGGTGAGTATTCGCGCGTATCACGACATTATCACCGATGCTGCAACCCGCCTCGATAATGACACCGGATTCTATTATCACGTTGTCACCCAGCGTGACATGCGCACCGATACTGGCATGAGGGTTGATCTGGCACTCTTCGCCGCAAACGACTGTTGCATGTAATCCTGGTTTAAATTCACGTTTTGGCGCAAATAATTCGGCAGCTTTAGCATAGCCCAAATACGGATTTTCCATGACTAAACAGTTAACCGGACAATTTTCTGCTTCACTCGCATCGAGAATAACAGCAGCCGCTTGTGTTTGCGCTAAATATTTACGATATTTGGAATTACTCAAGAAACATATTTCACCTGGCTTGGCGTTTTGAATGGTCGCCAAGCCAGTGATCACACAGTCACCATCGCCTTTTAATTCTGCCTCAAGATGGTGAGCCAGTTGTGCTAATGTGTAGTGCTGAAAAGACATTACTTATTTAATTTCCTTCACAACTTGATTGGTAATATCTAATTGTGGAGCAACATACGCAATGGAATGTGCTTCAAAGACGATGTTTAAATTATCGGCTTTTGCGACTTTTTGCACCGCATCGCGGACAACTTCAAATAATTTTTGCATGTCTTGATTACGCGCCTGCACTAAATCGTCTTGATATTTTTGTGCCATTTGACGTAGCTGATTTTGATTTTCTAATAATTGATTTTGTGCTTGCGTGCGTTGTTTTTCCGACATAACACTGCTATTACGACTTAAATTATCGCGTTCTTCTAGCACTTTTTTATTCAGTGCTTCCATTTTATCTTGGCGGGGTTTAAAGGTTTTTTCTAATTCAGCATTCATTTTTTGCGCTTCAGGAGCTTTTTGCAAAATTTCTTGAACATTAACAACACCCACTTTAACAGCTGGAGTTGCTTCAGTTGCAAAACTTGTACCACAGATTAAAGCCATTGCAGATACTGCGATGATCATCAACTTTTTCATTTCACCATTCCTCCTGGTTAGACATCAAGATATAGACAAACAATTACAAAGCGCGGAGTATATCATAAGTATTCGCTTTGAACACTAGGGCGTGATGACAAAATTCTACGCTAGGGTAGCCCGCAACTTACTCAACGCTCTAATCGCCCTCGCTCATTTGATAATTAAGTGCTAAGCGTATGATACGGGAGGATAAGAATTGTTGACTTATCCCGTGAAATGGCACAGCGGCGTTTACCGCTTGTAATGCCGCTTGATCGAGTAGTTTTGCACCACTGGAATGAATCACGTGTAAATGCTCGATTGAGCCGTTGTTTTTCAAATCAAACATCACGATAACCACCCCTGTCTGCCCCAGCGTTTGCGCAAGCTCGGGGTAAAATTTATGTTGGTTAACTTGTTGATATAACACATTAATGAGGTGATTGAAGTCTTGTCCTGATACCTTTGGCTGCGTCGAAGCGGGGTGCGTGCTTATCCTATGAGGCTGTGATGAAGTTCTTTTGAGATTGGGTGGAGGCAGCGCAGAATTATTGTGTGGTATTGATGTTTTCTGCTTCAGCAAAGCCTCATGTTCCACCACTACTCGCGCTTGCATGAATAGGGTTTTGCCAATAATGGCCGTATTTTCACGGTGTATTATCGAGATAAACAACAGCATAAGTAGTAACCCATGCGCGAGCAGACTGAATATTCCAGCAAAATAATACGAGCGTTTAAAGAAAGTGTTTAAGAAAAATAATTTCATGGACCATGTAAAATTAAATTCAATAAAGGTGCTGATAACACCGACAGTAGTGGATAGAGTATCATATTTAACTGGGCAGGGTAATTGATATAATGTTTGACCATAATCAACACCAGTTCGCGAATGGTATGAAAATATTCATCGAGTTTATCTTGCAGCAATTGTTTCGATACAGTTTCCATTTTAAGCGATTGGAAATGATTAATTTCATTGGCCACCAACTTGTAAAATAAGGTAACTTCAGCAACGCGATTCTCAATCGCCGGATCGGCCAGTATTTTATTGATTTTATTTTTTACTGCCTTGAGTTTGAAATCCAGTGCCAAGAGAGCTAATTCATCCTTGTTATTAATGTGCTGGTAAATGCTAGTTTTTTTTATCCCACATAATGTGGCGATGTCATGAATTGACGTGCGCGCATAGCCATAATCCATTAAATGGTTTAATGCGACCTGTACTATCTGTTCCTTAGTGATTTTAGCGTTCATGACATCACTCCATTTTTGCCTACACTCTCACAAAAATTAATTTTGATGAAGGATTGGAACTCATATACAATACAAACACAGCAGCTTAGCTGATGACCCTACAAGTGAAACTTTAAAGTTTCACTTGTGACTTGTCAACATTTATCATATCAGTAAGGGAATTATTTTGGCCAAACTTATTCCAATTCATTCTAAAATAAATGCAGAAAACAACGAGCGTCATTTAAGTGAGAATTTAAAAAAACTATTACGCGTTCATCAGTTAAGTGAGCGTGAATTAAGTCGTAAAACAGGCTTAAAACAAGCGGTTATTAATCGTTTAGTCAAAGGAGAAAATCAAAATCCCACCTTAGCCACACTAAAACCCATCACTGAATTTTTTAATATTTCTTTGAGTCAATTAATCGGTGAAGAAGCGCTACATTTTTCCTTATCTCAGCAACATGCTGAAAAAATCGAGAATAAAATTCCTTTGCTCAGATGGGATGAGTTATCTCACAGCTCTATAAAAAATTCATCCATAACGACTTCACGATTTATCACTGTAACCAAACACTATGACAACGATATATTGGCTATTTTAGTCACTAATAATAAAATGGAGCCCCTCTTTCGTTTTGATTCTACTTTAATCGTAAAACCTAGCTCCGTATTGAACGAAAATACACATTTTGTGTTAGTAAGTGTTGGCAATCATATTGAAATTCGTCAACTTTTATACAGTGGCGGCAAAAAGCAACTCTTTCCACTGATTGGCCTCGCTGATAAGATGTCAGAAACTCACGAAAACTTAACTGTATTGGGAATTATTATGGGAATTATTCAAGAAAAAGTTATCATTGAGCCTAAATTCGGCAGTTGACATTGCGAATTAAAATAATTGCAGAGCCTGTTAGCGTTTCACTATTATTGAGTCGTTAATTTGAAAATGGAGTTTGATTTGAATGATGTTGCTTAACTATGAGAAAAAAAGCAAAAAAAATATTTTTAGTCGACTATTTGAACTATACAAAAATCTGGAAAAAAAAACCATTCCGCATGCCTGTCGCATCTGTGATCACAACATTAAAATCATTGATAACGAAATATTTGTGACGGTTGAATTTACAGGTCAAATGACCACGGCCACTTTGAAACTCAGCACTTTAATTACCCATAATTTTTTTGAGTTATTTTCCTCAGGTGATAAGAAAAAATTGTTCGAACTTCAGCATAATCCGATCTTTTATACCATTCAATATATCCATACTACTAATCATTTATTGACCTTAGAAATTGTTAATGTTAATACAAGACAACTCTATTATTTTAGACCCAGCGAAATTCTCACTCAGCCTCAGCTCATTCACTACATGTCGTGTGAAGATATCAAACAAATTACAGCGCTCTCGGTTATCGAAAAATTGAAGGAACCCTAGCCTCATGGAATATTTAGCAGAAAAAAAAGGTTTTAAGCTATACGCACCCCTTTGCATGCTCTACTCTGTATTGCTGATTGTGTCTGTGCTTTTACCACTTAAGGTTATTAATTTATTTGGACTCTCTGAACCGGGTGGTATCTTAATTTTCCCTACCACTTATTTATTAAGCGGTGTTGTAGCAGAAGTCTATGGCAGAAAATTGGCAGTAAAAATGGTGATCTCAAGCATTCTTTGTTTAATGCTATTTAATTTCCTCACTTATCTTATTGTCATGATTCCTTCTGCGAAAATTGCACCTCCACATCAAGAAGCCTATACGCTAGTGTTTAGTCATGCGCCAAAACTTTTTCTCGGTTGTTTAGTAGGATTAATTTGCAGCGATCTTACCAATGTTTATCGACTCACACGATTAAAAATTATTTTTAAAGGAAAATATTTCTGGCAACGTTGTTTGTGGACGACTGCGATTTCAGAGTTATTATTCAATTTTTTTTGTTATTCGATAACCTACTATAACAGTTTAAATCATTACGCGATATTTAAGTTAATGATAAACTCGTGGTTGCTTAAAATGATTTACTCTTTATTAATGATTTTTCCCTTACTTTATTTCATGATTTTTTTAAAAAAATATGAAGGCTGCGATATCTATGACGTTAAAAATTCTTCAGGCAATAATGTGATCGAACTCAAACTCATCAAAGCTTTGAAGGGATCCTCACTGAAAAAGGAGTAGGATTTGCAGTAATATTGGAAAAAAGCACACCTGGATTTAATAAGTTGTATGGGTCGAGAGTTTTTTTAATTATCCGCATAATCTCCACCGCCGAAGGGCGTTCTTTTGCTAGATCCAATTTTTTATCAGTCCCAATTCCATGCTCGCCACTGCAGGTTCCTTTAAATGTTCTAGCTAAACCATTAATCTGCTGCTGAAAATTTTTAATCTGACCTAACTCCTCTTGATTAGTAGGATCAAATAAAAGTGTAAAATGGAAATTACCATCACCTAGATGAGCAATTAGCGGTGCTTTAATATTAAGCGAATGCATGACTTTATAGCTACTATTGATACATAGAGCCAACTCAGACAATGGCACGCAAGAATCAGTGGCTATGGCATTTTTATTTTTACCCAAAGTGTGAATAACCGCATTAGCCGCCATTTTACGCATTTTCCATAGGCTTTTATATTGAGAAGGTTTAATATCAATCATTGAACCATTATTTATTTTGATTATTGAACTCACCATTTCTGAGTTGCGCATTAACTCATTTTCTTCCCCCATTAATTCGATTAATAAGGTAACTCTATCTTTTTTGAGAAAATAAATTTTGGAAAAAGACACACAACATTCTGTTTGTAATTGATCTAATAATTCAATTTTTTTAAATCTGACGTAATCTCGAGTATTCATTACCACATTGATAGGATCTTTTATCGAGTCAAACTGTGCAACCATCGTCATTGTAGAACCTGCAATTTTTCTCACTCTAAGAGTTAATTGCGTGGTTACCCCGAGGGTACCCTCCGCCCCACAAAATAATTCTAATAAGTTGTATCCCGCAGAAGATTTTCGCGTTAATTGGCCTAGTTCGGTAATTTCTGCAATATCATGAGAAATGGTAATCACTCGTGCGGCCATGACATTTTGTTTCATCGAGCCAGAATCTACCGCACCTGCACCCGCGGCATTTGTCGCATACATTCCACCCACCGTCGCATGCTTGCCTGCTTCAACGGGAAAATAAAATCCATATTTTTTCAAGCGTTTATTCAATATATTATGCGAAAGGCCAGGCTCAACCACCACGTAGCCTTCTTGAGTATTGATTTCAATTATCCTTTGCATTTTCGAAAAATCTAAAAATACTCCTCCATATTCTGCGGAAACTTGGCCACTCGTACTAGTACCAGCCCCATAAGGGATAATTGGTAATTTATTTTTTATGCAAAAATTGACAATTTGAGCCACTTCTTTTTCTGTTGTGGGATAAGTAATAATCTCAGGCCCTCGCACATCTTTGGCATAACTGCGAAAAAGTAAATTTTTATGCTGTTCAAGCTCACTTTTATTTGAAGTGACTTGACAGCCGACTAAACTTTTTAATGTTGCAATGAGCGCAAAATTCACCACATTATATCTCATATCACTTCCTATTTGCTTTTTCAATATTAATCAACATGACAAGTATACAATTATTTTTTATAATCATTAACCCTACTTTTTTGAGATGGACTATGATGATGAATGAACAACGACTTGCTTTGAATGAGATCCTCTTTCTCAGTCCTAGTAACCAAGAACGTAAGAGTGTCTTTCTTCCACTCACCCAGTCAATCAACGAGTACCAAAAATTGGATAATGCCGGTTGTAACGGGACTTGCGCATCGGGAACGTGTCAAGCAGCATGAGTGTTAATTTCATGAGTGTTAATTTAGAGACTGCACGCCAATACTGGGAAGATTTAAATTTTGACGATATTTGCACGAGCATGTGCTCAACATCGTATCCACTGCCACGCTGGTCACGTCCTCAGGCTGAGCTGTGTTTGTTGTTATATAAACGCTTTTTATGGTTAATGGTGAAATATCCGCAACATAAGTTGGTTCCCACGCGTGAAATTGACGAATGTTGGCATAACCACATCTTAAATACTCAACGTTACACCCAAGATTGTTTACAATTAGCCGGGTATTATTTGCATCATGAGCCGAGTTATCCTGATAACTTGGATCAACAAAAACTTGCGCAACAATTTACACTCACCTGCAACTTATATCGTCAAGAATTTGGTGAAGAGTTACTAGTATTACTTGAACATGAGTAAAATACTTTTTTGTATCATTTTAAATATCATAAGGAGCGTATAATGGATTGTTTATTTTGTAAAATTGTTTCCGGCGAAATTAAAAGTCAAATCGTCTATGAAGATGAGCATGTCATTGCATTTCGAGATATTGATCCTAAAGCACCCACTCATATACTCATTACGCCCCGTCAACACATTGCGAATTTAAATTCGCTTGATACCACCCATCAAGCATTAATGGGGCATATATTAATTATGGCAAGTCAAATTGCGCGTGATGAGGGACATGCTGAAAATGGTTACCGTTTAGTCATTAATTGCAATCTCGATGGTGGGCAAACAGTTTTTCATTTGCATTGTCACATATTAGGCGGGCGCACCATGCATTGGCCTCCCGGTTAGCATAGATTCTTCACGCTTGAATGTTAAGTTTGCCGATTTAAAACCGACACTAATTGTTGGTAGCGTTTAGTTTTTTTAATCGCTCCCCAATGTTGGCGCGCGACCATAAATCCAAAACACTGCGAACTTCCACAGCGACACGGACGTTCTTCCCAGCCGTAGCGCGCAAAACCGTAATCGTAGCTAAGTTCTTCTTGTAATTTAATATCGCGCAAAGCCACGATCCACACTTTGCTGTTAACAATATCCGTATAGCAATTGGGATCGCAAGAATGGTTAATGTATTTGGCAATATTATCGTTGGTATCGCCATCAATATCGTAGCGCTGATTAAGTTCAAAAATGTATACGTGCGGTAAATCCTGAGTTAAAATTTTTGCGCTTTGCGATTTAGTGATTTTTTTGCCCGTATATTCAATAATAAAATCACCTTTGCTCAAGGCTTTTTTAGCGTATAAGCCATAACGATGAATACGGGATTTTTTGAAGGTTACATTAGGATGGCGCATGGTTTATTCTCCAGTATTCTCTTGGCAAAAATTTTTTATTGCGGTGGTTAATTCGGGTAACACCTGTTGGCTGATGAATATCCCAATATGACCAATATTAAATTTTAATTGCTGGTAATAGGTGTTATCAATACAATTTTTTAAATATTCGCTCGATGCTGGAGGAACAATATGATCCTGTAATGCAATAATATTTAACACTGGCAAAGTGATGTTATTTAATTGGACGCGGCGCGAACCAAATTTAATTTTCCCTTGGATCAATAAATTCTCATTATAATAGTGTTGACAATAATCTAAAAAAGCTTGTCCAGGATGATCAACCGTATCATATAACCATTTTTCTACCAACAAGAATTGTTGCAGCTTTTGCTGATCATGTTGAATATTATGAAGTTGCAACCATTTTCCTATGGTGAGTTGATAAGGTTTTAATGATAAAAAAAATTGCGCTAACAATTTTCCAGGAATATTGCCAAATTTTTCATGGAATAAATTCACATCTATATTACGAACCAATTCACTGATTATAAAGCGAGGTGCATGGAAATTAACGGGAGTAACTAGCGTTATCAGATGAGCTATCTGTTGAGGATATAATGCTGTATACGCTAATGCTAAATTACCCCCTTGGCAAATACCTAAGACATTAATTTTTTCGGTGTGGTGATGTTGGCGTAATATTGAGACACACGGTTTGATATAATTCAAATACTCTAAAAAATGTAAGGTGGATTGCTCTTGATTAGGATCACCCCATTCAATTAAATAAATTTCTAATCCTTGGCTAAGTAACGCCTGAATAAATGAATATTCTTGATTGATGTCTAAAATGGTGGGACGATTAATAAATGCGTAAATCAACAATAGCGGAGAAATTCCAGGTAGCGCATGATGTTGTCGATAGTACCAAAGCTTAACATTATCTTTTTGCCACACTAATTTCCGCTCACAGCCTGAGTAGTGTGTTTTTATATTTTCAGAGTTTAGTAACAAACTATTTAACATCTTCAGCTAACCATTGATTAACACATGCCCCGATAATCTGTTGATAATCCGCGTCGTGCAATAAACGTTGATAATCGTTTTCGCTTAATTTTATCCATAATTCTATCGCCTGCTGATAAGTGAACTCTGGCGTTAATTGCACCTTCAATTGACTGAGTACTGTTTGACAATGTTCCATCCAAATTTGCCAAAATGCAGAATAAGGTTGCTGTGGAATCTTTTCTTTTGGTAAAGATTCTGTAAATTGAGCTAAGCCCTTTTCCAATTGTTCTAGCCATCCCTGAGCGGTGTCGGTTGATAAATCGATTTGATTGCAAAAATGTTGCCAAGGGTTCAACCAACTCGTAAAATCATGATTCATTGACATAAGCTCATCACTTAACCTTTTCACAGTGATGCTATTTTATATGATTGGACACCAAATGGATAATTTAACTCAACTGTATCAACAATTAATTCATGAAATTGGCGAAGAGGGTCAACGCGAAGGTTTGCAAAAAACTCCAGAGCGTGCGGCAAAAGCGTTGCGCTATTTAACCAAAGGCTATCAAGAAAACTTGCAAGATATTGTCAATGGCGCATTATTTCCAACCACCAGCGATGATTTGGTCATCGTTAAAAATATTGAGCTTTATTCATTATGCGAGCATCATTTACTGCCGTTTATTGGTAAATGTCATGTGGGTTATTTACCACGGGGTAAAGTCTTAGGCGTTTCCAAGCTAGCGAGAATTGTTGATTTATTTGCGCGACGTTTACAAATTCAAGAACAACTCACTCACCAAATTGCCGAAGCCATTGCTGAAACTACCGACGCGGTGGGCGTTGGCGTCGTCATCGAGGCACAACATTTGTGTATGATGATGCGTGGCGTCGAAAAACAAAATTCCGTACTTACCACCTCTAGTATGTTAGGTTTATTGCGACGTAATAGCCAAACGCGCGCAGAATTTTTGAGTTTGGTTAAATAATAAGCCCACTGTGGCTAGGGCGTGTTGCGAATTCGCTATGGCTTTACGTAGCTCGTTGATTTTTGAGCACTAGCGCGCAGTTTACACTAAGTAAATGAGCAGCGGATCAGAGGAAATCAGCGAGATACGGCTAGCAGAGTAGAATTGTCAACACGCCCTAACGTTTATGGGCGTTCGTCTAACTCTGTTTTTGGAGTAGGCATTAAATCGTTGCGGTTTAATCCCATGGCCAAAGCGAGGGCACCAGCTACATAAATCGACGAATAAGTTCCAACAACCACGCCGATGATCATCGCGAGTGCTAAGCTTGCAAGCATTGCCCCACCAAAAAAATACAATACCACAACTGCCACTAACGTTAACCCAGAGGTCATGATGGTGCGCGACAGTGTTTGGTTAATGGATAAATTCATAATATCCACCGGCGCTAATTTACGCACCTTACGGAAATTTTCTCGCACTCGATCGAATACTACTACGGTATCATTTAAGGAATAACCAATTACCGCTAACAACGCGCCTAAGGCATTAACATCGAATTCAATATGAAATAAAGAAAAAATACCGAGAATTAATACCGGATCGTGAATGAGAGCAATCGCGGAGCTCACGGCAAAACGATATTCATAGCGCAATAAAATATAGATCATGGTGCCTATCATGGCGATCACTAAGGCTAATGCGCCGCGAGTTGCTAATTCCTTACCTAATTGCGGGCCCACAAAATCGACACGTTGAATAGAAGCACCTGGTAATAAATTTTCGATGCGATCACGAAGTTGTTGCTGAATAGCATCAGCCGCTTTCGTATCACCGCTATTAATATTTTTAGGAAAGCCCAAAGAGACTAAGACGTCATTGACATTGCCATAGGTTTGGACGATAGCCTGATCGAATCCTGCTTGGTGCAGTGTTTGACGGATTTGCGGAATATTGGCTTCATGGGAATACGTCATTTCGATTTGAATTCCACCGGTGAAATCCAAACCAAATTTTAAGCCATTAATAAATAATGACGTAATGGAAATTGCAAATAAAATAAATGAAAATACGGCTGCCCATTTTCGCAAACCCATAAAATCTATTTTGGTATTTTGTTTGAAAAATTCCATGTCTTTATCCTATATTAAATACCAACCGATAATTTTTTCACGTTACGGCCACCATATGCTAAGTTGACCAAGGCACGTGTTCCGGTAATGGCTGAAAACATTGAGGTTAATAAGCCCACACTTAAACTAATCGCAAAACCTTTGATTGGGCCTGTACCAATACCGAAGAGGGCAAACGCTGCAATTAACGTCGTTAAGTTAGAGTCGACAATGGTGGCGAATGCACGGCTATATCCCGCATGGATAACGGCTTGGGGTGATAATCCCGAACGAATTTCTTCGCGTATGCGTTCAAAAATTAATACGTTTGCATCCACTGCCATTCCCACAGTTAAGACGATACCGGCAATTCCAGGCAAGGTTAACACGGCACCTAAAATCGATAAAATCGCAACCGTAATAATTAAATTCATGAATAAGGCAATCACCGCAAAAATGCCAAGGAGACGATAATAGACCATCATGAAAATTGAAATTAATACAAAACCTAACACGATTGAAAATAATCCACGATTAATATTTTCTTTTCCTAAGGTGGCGCCAACCGTGCGTTCTTGGGCAATATCAATGGTCGCTGGAAGTGCACCTGCGCGCAGTAACAACGCTAGATTTTGCGCTTCACGCGGATCGCTAATACCCGTGATTTGAAAATCATCTCCTAGGGCACTTTGAATCACCGGTGCGCTTATCACTCGTTGAATTTTTTTATGTGTTAAAATTGTTTTTCCATCCACGGTATTTTTTTCTGTTTTGGTTTCAACATAAACAATCGCTAAACGCTTGCCGATGTTATCGCGGGTTATGCGATTAAATAAGGCTTCCCCGCCGCCACCTAAACGTATCGCAACATTGGGCTGACCATCTTGTCCGAAACTTGCCATCGCACTGGTAATGGAAGCGCCATGGAGCACAATTTCTTTTTTTAATAAAATCGGGGTGACACCATCTTGCATGTAAAATAATTCTGTGCCCACCGGTGGGGTGCTATGAATATAGTTTGCAGGGTTATCGTTTTCATCGACTAAGCGAAATTCTAACGTAGCAGTTCCACCGAGGATTTGTTTAGCACGTCCGGCATCGAGAACCCCAGGTAAATCGACAGATACACGATTAGCACCTTGTTGTTGCACGACGGCATTTGAAACCCCCAATTCATCAACACGATTGCGTAACGTTGTCATGGTTTGTTCGATAACATATTGGCGCGCCGTATTTTGGGCATCGAGAGTCATGGTCGCGATTAAATTGAATTGATTATTATCCGTGTTTTTGATCATGCTAAATTCGGGGTAGCGGGCATGTAAAAAAGAAAATGCGCTATCAAGTTCATCTTGACTACGAAAACGCAATTGAATAGTGCTATCGTTGATTTGTTTGATCCCAGCGTAACGAATACGTTTATCCCGCAGTTGCTCTCCCATGTTGCGCACATCGCCATGAATGCGTTGCTTGATGACGCTATTAGCATCCACATCCAAAAGGAAATGCACGCCTCCCCGCAAATCCAAACCATATTTCATGGGATACGCACCGACAAGTTGCAACCAAGTAGGCGTAGCTGGCGCTAAACTTAATGCTGTGGTGTAGTCATCCCCTAAATTTTTTTTAATTGCATCGCGAGCTTTTAATTGTGCGGTCGTTTCGTTAAAACTAAATTGAATAAATTTATTATTTAACTCTTGATGACTATAAACAATACCTGCATCGCTGAGGAGTTTTTCGAGCTTTTGTTGCAAGGAAGGAGAAACGGTGACACCAGGCGCGTTACCGGTGATTTGCACAGCCGGCAATTCGCCATAAATATTCGGGAGTGCGTAAATAAACGCGAGAATAACGATAGCCAGTAATGAAATATATTTCCACAGTGGAAATTTATTTAAAATTTGCTGATTTGCGGCTTTTCCAAACATCCTGTCACCCTGTTTATTCGTACGATTTTAATGTGCCTTTGGGTAAAACGGCGTGAATGCACTGTTTTTGCAAACGAATTTCAACGTTATCTGCAATTTGCAAGGCAATCGTCGTGTCGTTAATTTTAGTGATTTTTCCCATAACACCACCGGTAGTCACCACTTCATCGCCTTTACTAAGATTTTCGATTAGATTGCGATGTTGTTGCATTTTTTTACGCTGCGGTCCCCAGGCTACGAAATACATGAGTAAAAATAAACCGCCTAACATGATTAACATCGGCAGAAAGCTCGCATGTTGCTGACTGGGATCAATTGGCGCTGTGGTTGCTGCTTCGGCAACGCTAATTAGGTTAATGCTCATGGTGATGAAACCCCACTTGTTACAAAGTCGTCAAATTTACCTGGTTATTTTGCCAGACGCAATCGAAAATTTTCAATTTGCGCGATTTACAATAAACATGGCATCACCGTAACTAAAAAATCGATATTTTTCACGGATTGCCAACTGATACGCAGCCATCATTGTTTCATATCCAGCAAATGCCGCCACCAACATCAGTAGTGTTGATTGTGGTAAATGAAAATTGGTGATAAGAGCGTCAACGCAATGAAATTGAAACCCAGGGTAAATAAAAATATCAGTATCACCTGCAAAGGGTTGGATTTTTCCGTTTGAAGCCGCAGTTTCTAAGCTACGCACAACCGTAGTCCCCACGGCAATCACCCGTCCTCTGCGCTCTTTTGTTTGTAAAATGGCATCGCAAACATGGGCTGACACGTCGATATATTCTTTATGCATTTTATGTTGGGTGATATCGTCAACGCGAACAGGAGCAAATGTTCCTGAACCAACATGAAGAGTAATTTCTTCGATCGCCACTCCTCGATCTCGAATTTGTTTGAGTAACGCTTCATCAAAATGCAATCCCGCCGTCGGTGCAGCAATAGCACCGGCTGACTGTGAAAAAACGGTTTGATAGCGCTCTTGATCCTCGGCATTATCATCGCGCTTGATATAGGGTGGTAAGGGTAAATGTCCAAATTGTTGTAAGGCTTCAATTACTGAACCCTCATAATTAAATTTTACGCAGAAGCGATCGTCGATACGCTCAAGAATGGTTAAGCTCAATTGAGAATTGATAATAATCTGTGCATCTTTTTGCAAGGATTTACTGGCTTTGATCATAACCATTGCCTGATTGTCATGCATAATTCGTTCCAATAATATCTCAACTTGTCCACCCGTGGATTTTTTACCGTACAAGCGGGCGGGTAATACGCGCGTATTGTTGACAATCAGCAAATCACCAGGATGAAGTAAATCAACAATGTCTTTGAAAATATGGTGAGAGAACCTACCTTGCTGAGGAGCAACACATAACAATCGACTGTGAGTTCTTTCTGGCAATGGATATTGTGCAATATATTCTTCGGGAAGTTCAAAATTAAAATCGCTCAATTGCATGTTCATCGTAATGCTTCATCTTCTTTATAAAACCGCATACCTTAACGAAATTTTTATTTTTACTCTAGAAATTTTTTTTAATCATTGGAAAGAGTGAGACGTTTATCAGTTCAAGCGTGCAAAAACCCTGGAAATTTCAGTCTTTTTGTGCGCAAACTAACCAATCGGATTGTACTATCTCACTCGCAAAAAACATCCAATCGGTTAGATTATTAAGTTAACATTTTATCCACAAATGCTTAAAATTAGCTCAGTTGTTGCTATAGCTGTGATTAAGATAACTAATAATGTGAATAATAATTTTTAACCTCTTAGAGAGTATTTTCTCTTGTTTGCTTATTTAACAATGGGTTACATCATCATTAATAAATATTTTAATTATCCTCTTGACAGAAAATTTGATTTCATTATCCTAGCGAGCCTACATATCGTTTTGTGTGCTATTTACCACTATCTCATTGATAAATAATCTTATGTCTGTGTGCGACATTGCGCACGTATGTCTTATTTTATTTCTTACGTAGCATTGAGTCATTTCCCAATAGTGGATTGGCTGCAGATCCTCTATATTTGCAAATCCCCAGACCGCAAAAATACTCGCTGACAAAGCGCTAACCACATCACTAGGAGAAACAGTATGGACAGAAAAGGATATCGCCACGCTCTGCTCGTAACCAATTTACTGGTTGAAGATACCCACAGTATTCTTGAACAAGCTAATCAATTACGGATTGCCTGGCCAGATATTGAATTATCACTGATTCATGTCATTACCAAAATCCCCACTTTTTATTTCCAAGTTCCTTCCATTATCGATATCCAAGATAAGCTTTATATGGATGCCAAACATAAAATTGCTCAACTTGGCCATACCCTGAATATTGCTGAAGATCACCAATGGGTCATGATAGGCTCACTGGAAAAAGAAGTCTTGTTAATGGCAGATAAGTTAAACGTGGATTTGATCATTACTGGCGATGTTGAAGACGACCTTCTACCTCCCATTTTCGGCGGATCAGTAGTTAATCGCTTAATTCATCGCGCTCGTTGCAATGTATTGTGCCTGCATGAAAAACAAAATCCTACCTTGAATTAATTTTTTCTTCCAGCCTCAAATTAAAAACCCTGTATGTTGCAGGGTTTTTTTATTTTTTGCTTTTGTTTATAAAAAAATTTCGCTATACTCACCATCCGCAATGAAGTGCCGGGGTGGCGGAACTGGTAGACGCGCCGGATTCAAAATCCGGTGGTGGTGACACCGTGTCGGTTCGATTCCGACCCTCGGTACCAAATAAATTCAAAGCGCTACTGCTGGCTTTTATGTTTTATTTCATTTCAGCTAAATTTAACTTCGCAGGTATAGATCAACACACGTTTTAGCCTGAATTAGAAAATCAATTTGACAGCCTTTTGTCTTGGTTGTGGGTCTTTGAAAAAAATGCAATTACAGTGCGTGCGATAACGAGAGTTTGTTTGCAATAAAGGCACGAAACGTCGTGAGCAACTCAGCAAGTTTCGTTGTGACGAAGAGTGCGGGCAAAAATCGAAGCTTTTCTTAAGAACCTGTTCAAAGTCCTGAATTAGTGTCTATTGAAGTGGAGCTGGCTCATTATTCTGTCAAACGGCTCATGATTTTTTTAAATTGAGTAGGAGATCCCGTAATTTCATAAGACTCATTTAGGATACTATTTTCCTTATCTTTCTTATTACATTTTCCAGGATATTTAAATATCATGAAAGTTAAGGATTTACGAAATCCTGCTTTTCCAGATTTATCGGCATAATTAGGGCGATTATTTTTATTAAAATAAGTAATATTCGGCATAGAGTCGTGATCTTCGTCTTCAACCCAAGGTTCAATATTATCAAACAGAGTCGTCACCACTTTTTTAGAATTAGCCCGCTTGAGTTTCGGAAATTCATCAGCGAGAGTTTGTAGATCAAAATCCACCACACTCATAAACTGAGCTTGCAATAAAATTCTATAATCTTGGTAACTAGGTGCATCATAACTAAATTGATGGATATTAAATACATTATGTCCCATTAAGCTCGCTATATCTAAAGTTCCACTGGTATTTCCGATCATTCCTTTATATTGCTCATATTGGTATAATTTCTTCAACAAACCAACATGGATAAGTTTTCCGTATTCGTAACTAACCCCATTAATAGTTGTTTCGATATAAGGTTTGTTAAAAGGTTCTGATTTATGCATTTTGGAAAATTTACCCGGGTTATGGCGACTATCTGCTAAAATCAACCAACAACAAAATCCTTTTTGGTCTAAATATTTAATTATTTTTGGAACAACAGAGTCAGGAATATTTTGTTTAGAATTGGCACCATCGGAATAACGCAAATGCATTATAACCAAGGGTTTTTCTTGACATTTTTGATATTTAATAATTCGAGTCATTTCATTTTTAATAGAGTGGCGAACTTTTTCTTGTTGCTCCTTTGGAAAAAATTGGACATCAACTACATCTAATCGATTTCTGATTATTTCACTGGTATTGGTAGCATTCTTTTGAAATTCTTGCGCAATTATAGATGTGCACGCCATTTGATCAAGATAAGCGATTGATTGCTTTTGTTTGTTTGCTAGAGCTATAAAAAATCGCTCTAAATCTGCTTGACGAGAATTTGGGCGAAACGCTATTTTTTTAGTCGGTGAGGTTCTTGTGCGGGGTAAGCTATTTACCTCCACATGCTCGCCAAAGCCTAAGACTCTCAAAAAATTAGCACTTCGTTGAGCTTGATGTTTAGTTGTATCACAATCATACATCAATAAAATTGTTGGAATTTGATACTTTTTATGAGACGCAAGAATTAAATAAGCCAAAATATGATATACATCACCAGAACTATTTAACGGCACACTTGAAATGACCACTTTTTTCTTCTTGCGGCGGACATCATTTGGCAGGGTAATTCCAAGGTAACGATTTTTAGAAGTAGGCATCATCGCTCTCCGACAGGTTAAGAAATAAAAATATTTCTTTTTATGAAAGCCGCATTATATCGCCCGCAGAATTACCTAGCAATTTAAATATTTATGATCGAATTGATTCAAATAAAAGGTAACCGAAGCGAAGTGGAGTTACCACCATGGGTTACGACAAAAAGAAAGCCTCTCTGGAGGCGATTTAGTTCATTATTTTTCCTGAGAGACTAGTATTTGGTGATTATTTTTGTTTAAATTAAGCACAAATCAATTTTAATAATAAAAAAAGTAAGTTATTGAGCTGATTTAATGTATTTTAACTGATTTCTTGTTCGGCTTGTTTTAATGCCGCTTCTTCAACCAATAAGCCCTGGCGTTCATAGTGCTTTCTTGCCCGACTAAAACGCAGCACTACCGCATAAGTTTTGCTGTATTGTTTTGCACGCCGAGTCAGTTTGGCATTGCCTGCTGGCAAATAGACGAGTTGGTCAAGCCCGGCACATTTCATACACAAAGGCTTTTCTTGTTCTTTATATAAGAAACTGTCTTTGGGTAAAGTTTGCTGACATTGCTCACAGGTTGCCTCTTTGAGAATAGAAAACACCACAGGTTCTGGAGGTTGGTCTAACTTTGCTTTTAAACTGTCTTGTTTTTTTTGAGATAAATTGGGGGAAAGATACTGAGTTCGGTAATATTTCTCAATAACGGGATCACCACTTTTGCTAACCTGTAACTCGCGTTCTTGGCCATCTGTTCGAGTAAAATAGCTAGTTTCACTCGGGATTAAACCGCAGTCATTGGCCCATTGACGAAAATAGTTCATCGCGTAGTTTAATTTATTGGGATTAGCTTGCATAACCTGCTCTAAATACGGCATGCGTCCTTTTCGCCAATTATCCAACGGGGTAGATTGCAACCACCCAAGGCCTAAGAGAATATCGAACCAAGAGACATACTGATTTTCCAGCAATGTTTTGTTGGCAATTTCAATAATGCGATTTTCCAGTTGTTGTTGATTCATAAGGCTATCTCCCTTGATGTTTTCAACGCGAATATTTTTATTACAAATACTATTCAAACGCAGTGTTTTTAACGAGTTTCAATGCTTGATCTTCTCTAATGAGTCGATTCGCTGGGTCAACGTAGACAATTTTAGGTTGAAAATGGTTAAGCTCGGCTTCATCAAATATTCCATAGCCGATGATGATAATAATATCACCCGGTTGCGCAAGACGACTGGCAGCGCCATTTAAACAGATGGTGCCCGATCCTGGCTCACCTTCAATGATATAAGTCACAAATCGTGCGCCATTATTGTTATTAACAATATGAACTTGTTCAAATTCTCGCAGATTGGCTTCCTGGAGGAGAATTTTATCAATTGTGATCGATCCCACGTAGTTTAAATTGGCATCAGTAACCGTGGCTCGGTGAATTTTGCTTCTACACATTGTCAATTGCATCATGTTCTCCTTGTTGTTTTTGTCAGAGGCTAATCAGTAGGGATTGAGGAGCGTATCATATTATTTTGGTAATTAAATTGAAAGTGCTTCTTACGAACCATTTCAATCGCCAAATCCTGGTTTAAAAACTTCTCTACCATGATTTGCGTTGAGTCGCTGCTTGCGCCTTCGCTGCGAAATTTGCTAATTCACGATTGCAGAGTTTACAAGCCTCGACTAAATTTCCATTTCTGATAATAGCAAGCGATATTGACTTGGCCTCACAATAAGCGCTTAACCGTTTAGCGCTTTCCTCTGCCTTAGCACTGTCTCTTGCCTGAGTAGTATTAGCAGGGGTGTTTTCATAGGGTGGGAGAATGAGACATACGCCATCAATTTGCCCCTGTTGTTTCTTCGCTTGTACAATTGCAGTAGGCAGTAGTTCTTTAGGTAGTCTCCATAAAAAACTGCTTTCCCAATGCACATGAGGTAACCTTTTAGTAAGAAAATCATAGTGAAGTGGATTGGTATGAGCATAAGGGATGATCTCAACCGGGGATTGTTGAAAAACTTCTTGAGCCTGACTCAATTGTTGGGTGATTAATTGAGGATCGGGGTTACCTAACATAGCATTCCAACTGTCGTGGATCACTTCATCGGGTACGTCCATTTTTAATTGCTGTTTCAGTGCTTGAGTAAAGTTCGTCACACTCATATCACCCACGGCGAAGCGTTGTTCAATGCTCAAAAACCAAGGCATTATCGAACGCAAATCCAGCGTGGAACCATGAGCATCTTGATAATGTTTATTAAACGCTGCAATGGTACGCCGCTGGTCGAGTGGTAATAGCATACCAAAAGGACACATGATGAGCGTTTGATGATGTTGTTGTAGTGAATTTAAAGAACGAGATGAGGGTTTTTGATTTAACTGCGATATTCCATAAGCAGCTGCTACTAAACTTGAAATCATACTCAGTCTTTTGAACGGTGAAAACATACCAAATTTTCTTAATAGTGAAAACATTCTTGTATACCTAGTCAAAATCCACCCAAAAAATACGATGCTGGGATTATAATCGGTTTATTATCTTAAACAGAGTTCAGGAGCATTAACAATTCTGTGTTACGGGATCAGAACTTACGAAAAACTTCGATTTTTGCCTGCACTCTTCGTTACGAACCTTGCTGCGCTACTCGCGATGGTTCGTGCGTCGATTGCAAACAAAACTCTCGTTTTTCGTAAGTCCTGAGGATGTGGCTCATTGATTTTTTTACGGCATGTAATCGATATTGTGTTATTCAAAAGACATGGGGGCGTCTTAGTATAGCGAATTATCAACGGGCGCTAAGAAATGGATGTTAAATTATTTTATAATGAGAGTGTTCATATTTTTTAGAGATCATCCTGGAACGCAGCAAAGCTACGATCCAGGATGAAAGGTTTAATTTTTTTATAGTTGGGATCCTGGATCGCAGCGCAGCGCAGCGAAGTTCCAGGCTACAGGCTACGTTTTACTTCGTGTTAAGTAGCGTGAATTTTCAAGCGTTAGGAATGAGCCTCCACCCATGCTGCGAACGTATTACTATAGTTTTTTAGTAATGCCAGAGTCGATTCTTGGGTGATTTGATTGGCTTCGTTAAATAATTGACTCGCATTTCCAATGTAAGCTTCTGGTTGTTGTAAACAGGGCATATCTAAAAAAACTAACGATTGTCTTAAATGATGGTTTGCTCCAAACCCGCCAATGCCTCCTACAGAAACACTGATAATTCCAGCTGGTTTTTTTTGCCAAACACTTTGCCCATAAGGACGCGAACCCACATCGATAGCATTTTTTAACACCGCGGGTACCGAGCGATTGTATTCCGGCGTACAAAATAAAATTCCGTCGCAGGCTTTGATTTTTTCACGAAAACTTTTCCATTCGGGTAATGTCTGTTGCGCCGTTTCCAAGTCTTCGTTATAAAACGGTAAATTATTAATTTCAATAAATTCAAAGGTAAGCGAAGCTGGCGCTAACTCGATTAATTGTTTGGCAATTTTACGATTAAACGATTCTTTGCGCAGACTTCCAACTAAAATACCAATTTTTTTACTCATCGTGTTTTACTCCCTAACACTACATTCATTAAATTAAGAATTCGTCGCAATGTACCCATGCTTAGCCAAATCACGCAGTACGGGTGAATTAGGATAATTTAAGCGTAATACTTTTAACGCATCTTCCGCAGGACCTGCTAAATGCAATAAGCGATTGGCTTGAATAATAATTCCCAGCGCGTATTGCACACTTTCACTGCTCGGATAGTTGCGAACTAATTGACCGGCACGATTGGCTGCTGCCACATAGGCGCGACGATTTAAATAAAATTGCGCGACGTCTAAA